>CAMYEJ010000007.1 GCA_947254665.1 uncultured Peptoniphilus sp. | reverse complement strand
CATTATAACCAGTATATTTTTATTTGTCAAGGGGATTTAAGTTTTTTTATAAATATTTTCTACACAAGCTTAATCTTTATCGGATCCTTTATAGTATTTTAAAGTTTCTTGTACTTTCCTTCTTTTTGATCCCCATATATAATTTCCATGTCCACATGTCTTCTTATGTAGTTTGCAAAATCAAAGAAGTCATCATTTTCCTTATAAACATTCGAAATAAGTAGAACCTCGCGACCTTTTGCTCCTTTGAAAAGTCCGTCCGGGCTTGTAATTATATCCTTATAGGTCTTCTTTGTGATGGAGTCCTTTTCAAATCTAATCTTAAATAGGTTTTCATTTTGAACTATTTCCCCGTTTACAAATCTTCCCAAGTATCCCCAAGGAATTACTCCAACAGTAATATCAGTTTCTTCCAGCACCTTAGGCTCAAAATCATCGTTGGCTTTAAGAGGTTTACCGTTGGAATCATCTCCATTGATAAAAACGTATTTAAAATTTTTAAGATCGTCCAAACTTTCTATTGGATTCATCTTACTCCCTTCTATTCCATTTCCATAATATACAATCTTTCTCGTGTGAGCAGTTTTTAGAAAAATTTTGTTAGGTATGAAGATTTCGTCCCATCGAAGTCCTCTCGGAATAGCCATCCCCATGGTTGTTGTAATTAGGATGCTCTCACCAATTGCAAGGCTCTCTTTTAACTCATTGGAGAAGTTTTCAATAAAAGTTTTCTTGCCGCCGGAGCCAACCACAGAGATTACTCCTCCATCTATATTAAGTAAATCTTTTAACATCTTAACCTCCTAATACTATTCTAAGTATATCATTAAAAGATTAAGTTTTCATTGTCAAATATTTTAACAAAATAAAGCATGATTAAAATATTCGTGGTACAATAATAAAAAGGAGGAGCTATGAAAAATTTAAAAATAATTGTCTGCTCACTTATTATTGCTATGATTCCAGGATTTGCAAGTGCAACTACTCCATCGGACCGAGGAATCTATATAAATGACACCAAGGTCGAAATCTCTGGAGTAAAGTATCAAGGTTTCAACTATTTCCGTTTGAGGGACATCGCATATGCAATAAAAGACACCCCATCTAAATTCGAAGTAGGCTACAACAAAGATATAAAGTCTGTAGTAATAAATTCAAAGACAGAATATACGGGTGACAAGATCCAACCTGAAAAACTTGGAGAAAATCTAAAGACAGTGGAAATTCCTATAGAAATAAATAAGACTCTCTCCCACATAGAAGTGGTAAATGTGGACGGATACAACTACTTCAGACTAAGAGATTTGGCAGTTATCGTAGGATTTGAAATAAAATATAACCCAGAAAATAAAAAAGTAGAAATAATAACAGAAAAAGAAAATGAAGACGAAGATCTACTTACGAAACTTAAAAAATCCAAAACACCAATAATTTATGGCAGAGATAATTGTCCAGCATGTATAAGACTAAAATCATACCTGGATAAAAATAAAATAGAATATGAATTTAGATCCACCGAAGAACCAAAGAATAAGGATGAACTCATATCCATGGGATTTAACAGTGTTCCACAAATGTTTTACGACGGAGAAGTTTACGGCGGATACAACGAAGACGAATTAAAAAGAATCTTTGAAAAATAATAAAAAAAGTATTGGAAATAGGAAAAACCTAGATCCAATACTTTTTTATTTTAGAATTTAATATCATTGTTACGCACTTGCAGCCATAGCCACTCTACCCTTAAGCTCAATTTGTCCCACAATCACAGAACTAATCGTAGTCGTGATAAGAGAAAACACAAGTTGCGCTGCAGGAATATAACTAATAGACATGGCAAGCACTACTATATCACAAATGATGTAGACCATTGCAAGGCTTAGGTTAAACTTGTCAGAAATAGCAAGAGCTAAAGCATCGTCGCCGCCCGTGGCACCACCTTCGGTAACCACAAGACCACAGCCAAGACCGATTAAAACCCCACCAAGTACAGCAGCCACAAGAGGGCTGTCATAGAGAGGTGGTAAAATAGTTCCCGTAAATTTAAAAATACCTAAAAATACAGAAAAAAGAACGGTCGCAACCATTGATTTCTTGATAAATTCACCGCCAAGGATTTTGTAACCCAAGATGTAGCACAAAACGTCAAGTACGACAGAAGAAATGGATGGGTCAATCCCAAGCATCTTCTTTAAAAATAGCATAAGACCAAGGATACCACCTTCTGTCACAAAACTTTGGTCATGCACATTTAACACGGCAAAAGCGAGAATCCCGCTGCCTAAAACAATCCTTAGAAGAGATCTAAAGGATAAATCTAAAAAATTAAGTTTTTTATTTAGCATTATTTCACTCCTATTCTTAATTTACCTATCTTAAATCTATCGCAATAAAATTTTGCAACAAAAAAAAGACGGCCAAACGTCTTTTAGGTGAGATGCTTTTTTGTTTCTTAATTTTTTCTTGTAAAAACTCTGAACCAGAGCTACTTTTTAGCCTATAAATCTGTCACATCAGACATAAACCAGGCTCTTTATCGTAAGAACTGTCATCAGATAAAAACTACCCGAAGGTAACCTTAAAAGATACTTAATTTTTCTTTCATAATAATATTATAACTTTTCTCTATGGTTGTCAATAGGAAATGGCTATTTTAAGCCGTTTTATATTATGAATATAAAGTTTAATAAATGATTATGAAAATAATGGTCAAATAAGTTGGTCAGACATTTGAATATTTTTGTAGAGGAAGCAATCAGGTTCCACAGCCGAGAGGCTATATTGAGAAAACCTTAGGGAAGGCAATTACTATAGTGGGGTCCTCACCTCTCCACCAAGTCATCCTGAGCGAAAAAGGCGGTAGCCTTTGTAGTCGAAGGATCTCTTAAAAAAACCAGTTGCCTAGGCTAGGTCCTCGGAAGTTATACCCGTTCGACTCGCTTCGCTCGCTCAGGGTGACTGAAGTTGGTAGGTTCTTGTGTAACTTTTTATAAGATACAGGTTAAATAGAGGTCAGATCCTTCGACTCGAAACCTTCGGTTTCTCCCTCAGGATGACAATAATTTTACGTGGTGGCGGTAGTTTGGAGGACTCTCTTTGAAGAAAACCTAATGAACACAGTCACCCTGAGCGGAAGAGCCGCAAGGCTCTGAAGTCGAATGGGTATAACCCGGGTGAGGTCAAACATTGATGACTGCCACCTACATCCCGTCAAAAACAAAGCACAAAAAAACTCTGCCTAAGCAGAGTTCTATTATACTTATTCAATTTATTAAATCATCAATTATTAAATAGTCCATTGAAGAATTCTAGGAAATCATCCATATCTCCGTATCCATATCCATCTTGACCGCCTTGTCCTGGATCTCCTTGTCCGCCGCTATATCCGCCATCTTGACCTTGGTCATTTTGGTTTCCATTATCTTGACCTGGATCTACTCCATTTTGTCCCGGAATTCCTTCTTCAACTTTTTGTTTTGGAATCTTGTAATCTGTAAATGTGATTTCGATTTTTACTTCTTTTCCATTTCTCAAAATAGTCGCCTTTGCCACATCTCCAGGATTGTACTTATAGAGTAATGCTCTTAATACTTCATTGGTTACGACTTTTGTGCCGTCGATTTCCAATAGGATATCTCCTTTTTTGATTCCTGCCTTTTCTGCGGGACTTCCATTTTCAACTTTGGCAATAAATTGTCCGTAATTTGTTCCAAGAGATTTATTTACCATCCTTTGAACTGATTGAACAGGCATTATGGTTGCTCCCAATGCAACTGGTTGGTATTCTCCAGTCTTTAAAACAGATTCTATAATTGGTTTTATTGAATTGATAGGAATTGCAAATCCCATTCCTTCAGCACTTTGAAGTTTCACAGTGTTTATACCAATGATTTTCCCACTTTGATCTACTAGGGGTCCACCAGAGTTACCTCCGTTTATAGATGCATCGGTTTGAATAAGTCCAACCATGTACCCACCGCCGTCAACTTGTCCTATAAATCTATTAAGTCCAGAAATAACTCCTTTACTTAGAGATCTTTGGAAAGCAAGGTCGATTGGGTTTCCTATGGCGATTGCAGTTTGACCTACTTCAAGTGAATCAGAATCTCCGAGTTCAGCTGGTACTAAGTTTTTTGCCCCTTCTATTTTAACGATGGCAATGTCCACCGCCTTGTCAGACCAAACTACTTTACCCTTCACTTTTTGACCGTCATTTAGATAGACTTCCACGTCTTTGGAAATATTTTCACCAATCCTAATTACGTGGGAGTTGGTCAATATATATCCGTCCTTGGAAATTATAACTCCTGATCCAGTGCCTGTTATGGCTTGGGTACCGAAGATTGTTCTTTGGTAACCCTTGGTAGTGATACCAACTACAGATGGTACAACTTTCTTAAAGACTGCGCTACCCACATTTTCTGAATCACTGGTGTTTATCTTAACAGGTGTGGTGCTTCCAGGTTCGGTTTCTGTAACATTAGAATTCATATTTCTCGTAATCAAAAAATTATATGTGATTGCAGAGCCCAAGATTGAACCGATAAGTGAGAAACAAATAGCTAAAAAAACCACAGATTTGCCGGATTTTTTCCTGTCTCTTCTTCTATTTTCTCTTCTTATTTCATATTCATTTAAAGGTCTATTTTCTAAATTATTGTTAAATTCTTCCATTTTCTTACCTCCAATTTTCATTATACCCATTGTATCCTAGTTATGTGATAACGGAGTTAAGTTTTTGAGTTAAGAAAAACATTAAATGCTGAATGTTTATGGAAGATAATTTTCAAATAGTGAGATTTCTTTTAGAACATCACTTAAACTTTCTGCTTTGAAACCACTGTATCCGACCATGCTTTCTGCATGAAGCATAGAACTTAAAATTGCCTCATGAACAGCGTCAATGGTAGCTGTAAACACAGGATCAATCTTGTCATCTAAAAGGCATTTAACCTCTATGAAATTTCCACCATCGTGAAGAATCTTATTGCAGGTTGAAAAAGCAACAGCTACCTCTCCACTTCCATTTCCTGAGTTGGCACCAGTCCTTGAGATTCCAGACATAGCTCTCCTAGCAACACGTTTTAGTTGTCGTGAAGAAAGAGGAATATCCGTAGCAATAATGACTATTATTGAGCCCTGTTCCTTTTCCTTGGAACATTTAGTCTTTTCATGATTAAAATTATCTCTGTAGTCTTTTATGTTTACGCCTTCGATGGTAAGTTCATCATACTTGGCATGGTTTGTAAGTACAAGGACTCCTATAGTATAATCTTCACCTAAGTTTACAATCCTTGATGCTGTTCCGATACCTCCCTTTAATTCATGACATCTCATTCCACGACCAGCACCGACAGCTCCTTCTTCCACAATATCACCAGCGATATCTATCGCCTTTAGCACATCATCTTCCTTTACATGAAGAGCACGAATATCGTTTAATCTCATGTCGTTGCATTCAAGTACTGGACAGTTTACTGTGCCAGTGGTCCTTCCAATCTCTGGATTGTTACTAAGCATGTATTTTACAGAAGCCGTAAGTGCAGTACCCACAGAAAGAGTGTTGGTTAAGATGATTGGAGCCTCAAGAGTTCCTAGTTCTTCTATTTGCACAAGTCCTGCAGGTTTTGCAAAACCATTTATTACATGGACCCCAGCAACAAGTTTTTCTTTAAAAATATTCTTCTTAGGAATGATTGCTGTTACACCAGTATTTTGACCCTCTCCTGTCAATGTAACGTGACCAACTTCAACTCCTGCCACGTCAGTAATACTATTTTTCTTACCTTTATTGAATCTTCCTATTTTTATATTTAGTCCCATATTTCCTCCTTTTTTTAAAAGTAATTATAGCACAATTTTTACGACAAATTAATATAGTAATACTGTAAAATTTTTAATTGACATATGATAGTTAAGGTACTAATATATAAATAAAATGATAAGGAGGAATCAAATGAATAATGTAAAGACAAAGAAAAAACCAGAATTTGGTTATGCAGTACTATTACTGCTTGTTCTTGCAGCAATACTCGTTTGTGGGCTTAGCGTAATCAAAGCACCACTAGCAGTAATCATGTTTATCTCGTGGCTTGTAGTAAATTTATTTGCAATAAGACTAGGATATACATATAGTGAGCTAGAAAAAATAGCAATCACTCAAGTAGGGCACTCCCTACAATCAGTAGTTATAATGTTGGCAGTAGGTATGCTTATCTCATCATGGATAGCATCAGGAACAGTTCCAACCATAATCTATTATGGACTACAAATAATAAATCCTGACTACTACCTAGTAACAACCCTAGTTATCTGCGCAATAGTATCAATGTTCACAGGAACTTCATGGGGAACCATAGGAACAGTAGGGGTAGCTCTACTTGGTATTGGAATAAGCTTGGGTATCCATCCAGGAATGATAGCAGGAGCATTGATATCTGGCTCATGGTTCGGTGACAAACTTTCACCATTATCAGACACCACCAACTTCCAATCAGGAGTAATGGGAGTGCCTCTAATGACTCACGTAAAGCATATGCTATTCACAACCGTGCCAGCATTTATAGTATCAGCAATATTATTCTTTGTACTAGGAAAAGGAAATGTGCAATCATTTAATGATTCCGTAATCCTAGACATAACATCAAAGTTAAATACATTTTTCAAAATAAACGTACTTACATTGGTGCCATTAATCGTAGTAATAATACTACTAATCAAACAAAGACCTGCATCCCAATCAATACTAATAGGAGCTCTACTAGGGATGGCAATTGCAATATTCTACCAAGGATTTGATGTAAAAATGGTAATCGGCAGTGGACTTACAGGATTTAAGTATGAATTTAACGACGACTTCTTTAATAAACTATTAAATCGTGGTGGTATGGACTCAATGACTAGAACCATCCAAGCCCTTATCTTTACTACAGGATTAGGTGGGATGCTTAGAGAAATGGACATACTAAAAGTAATAATAGATCCACTATCACACAAAATAAAATCAAACTTTGCACTTATCGCATCAGGAATATTCATAACATACCTATCAATAGCTCTAACAGGCTCTCACATGTTTGCAGCAATAATGGTTCAATCAACTATGTTAGACCTATACAAGAAAAATGGATTAAAACCAGAAAACGCATCAAGAATAACAGAGGACTGCGGAACTCTAGGGGTAACATTAATACCATATGGAGTAACAGCCCTATTCATAGTAGACACATTGGGAATAGACTTTGGAACATTCTTCCCATACGTATTCTTCTGCTTCCTATGCCCAGTATTTAACCTATTATGCGGCTTAACAGGCATCGGAATCGCAAGATACACAGAAGAAGAAATGAAAGAAATGAATTTACAAGAGGTTTAAAATGGAAAAATTAGCTATTACAACCCGTGGCAGTCTTGAAGATATGTACACCTTCGGGACTGTAGTAGTTGTAGACGAAAAAAACAATATCGTGTACGAAAAAGGAAACAGCGAAGAAATCGCCTATCCAAGATCATCTGCAAAACTAATGCAAGCAATTACACCACTTAGTTTAGGAGCAAAAGAAAAATTTAATCTTACCGAAAAAGAAATTGCAATAATCTGTGCCTCCCATTCAGGAGAAGACTTCCATATAGAAACAGTAAGAGGCATACTAGAAAAAGTTGGACTAGATGAAAGTTATTTAAAATGTGGTCCCCACTATCCGTTTAAAGAAGATGTCGCGGAAAGAATGAAAAAAGAAGGCATAAAGCCAAGAGACATCCACAACAACTGTAGTGGAAAACACACAGGTATGCTACTATCCTGTCTAATCAAAGGATATAGCTTAGGTGACTACTACAAAATAGATAATCCAGTACAACAAAAAATCAAAGAAAATATAGAAAAAATTTGCATGTGTAAAATCCCAAGAGAACACATCTCAGTAGATGGTTGTGGAGTACCTGTACATGCAATGACCATGAGAGAATTTGCCCATGGAATGGCAAGACTTTCTGACTATGAAAATCTAGAAGGATACGAAGAAGCAGCAAAAGACATCATCCACGCAATCACAAATAACTCTAAGTATACTTCAGGAACAGACAGAATAGACCATAAATTAATCTCAAAATATCCAGGTAAAATCATAGTAAAATCAGGAGCTAATGGATATTTCGGAGGATTCTTGCCAGATAGAAAGCTAGGAATAGCAATCAAAACTTATGATGGAATTAGCGAAAAGAGAAATCTAGTTTTAATAGAACTATTGAAAAAACTAGAAGTAATACAAAAAGAAGACTATGACTACTTCGATGAACTTTATAGCAAAGATATTAAAAATCATAGAAATGAAGTAGTAGGTGAAGTAAAACTCTGTTTATAATAAACTGAATAATAAATTCCATTCTTTAAAGAGCTCTGCATTTTGCAGAGTTCTTTATTTTGGATTTATAACAATAAAAAAGCCGCATCACTGCGACTTATTTTATTATTTAATTGTTGTAAATGTAGGATCACTGGAATCATAAACTACCACAGGAGTCCCAACTTTTACTTTTGCAAATAGATCTTTCATTATTTCTGGTGGAGTGTTTACACATCCGTGAGATCCTCTTGTCAAGTAGATTTTGCCACCATACTCAGTTCTCCATTTAGAGTCGTGGATACCACATCCAGACCAGTTAAATGGCATCCAGTAATCCACATGGGACTGATATGTTTCTCCAGTCAAGTACCTATCTTTTTCACGTGACCAAACTCTACCTGTACCTGTTGGAGTTCCATTTTCTTTGCTTGGATTTCCTGTTACAACATCGGTTTCTATGGCAAGTTTTCCTTCTTCGTAGTACCAAATATGTTGACGACCTAAATCTATTTCGATATAACTTTTACCAAGGTCTGAGCCGTCACGAGCCATGGCTGTGAGTTTATAGACAGGTTCTATATGCTTAGATTCCATAGAAGAAAGGGCTTCGACGATTAGATCCTTGGTCTTGTACACATCTGTTAGCCATCCGTAGATTCCGCCTTTTACCACTGTAAGTCCTAGCCCTGTTGCATAGAAAGTTCTGTCTGTTTTATAAGTGTCGTATTTTCTTGAGAGCATCCTTGCAAATTCAAGGACCTTATCTTGGTTCGGAACTATCTTTTGGCCATTAAAATCATACATCTTAGCAAGTTCTGTACCGGATAATTTTTCTTCTTTATTTCCAATCTCTACTACAATTTCATTTCCAGCAACCTTATTGTAATTGTCACGAGCCTTTATAAGATCCTCGTTGTTTTCGTAGATTTCTGGATCCATGTATAGTTTATTTTCCTCTATATTAAATACTATCTCTCCCGCAAGAATCTTTTTATTAAGTAGTTTTTCAAACTCATCAACGGAAAAAGTAGTACCCATGTCTTCTTTTACAATCATAAACTTATCTCCAACGTAGTCGATGCTTGCATCCACTGGAGGTTTCATATTTTTAACTTGTTTAAGATTATGGATTTTTTCATTTAGGAGATGCTCATTGAAGTAAACTGTGTGTGTCGCCTCAATATTTTTTGGAACAAGCATAGAAATAAACCAGTAAAAAGGATTTTGAAATAAATTATCGTCCTCTAGTTTATCTGAATAATCTATATCTTTTCCAAGTATTTCCTCTTTATTCTCCCTACCCACGATGTCTATCTTGTAGCTTTCGCTGATTTCATTATAATTTTTCTCCAGTTCATCAATCCTAGTCAAACTGAAATCATGACCATTGATTGTGGTACTTGGAAGGAAATATTTTGAAAATAAAAATACTCCCCCTATATATAAAAGAAGTATTCCTCCTAATATTATTAAAAAAGATGTCTTTATAGCTTTCATCACTACCTCCATGTTTAAGTTTAGCAGAGGTGTCTAATTATTTCTATAATAATTTAAAAATGTAAATAATTTTTAACCCTTTGTACTAGATATTTTTTGAATTGTATGCTTGAATTTTGTTCTACAAATTGATTTCCGTTTGGTGTGATGTAACTGTAGTTTTGAGATTTCAAAAAGTAAATTCAAGGAAGACAGTCACCCTGAGAGGCAGTCGAGTTCTACAAATCAGACCACGAAGTTCCTTCTTTGGAACTCTTTGCACGAGACCTGCTGCGAAATCAGAGATTTCGGCTAGGGCTTCGAATGGGTATAACCAATATGTTCAAGTACTGATGATTACGACCTCACCCACTCAAAAAAAAGCAGGCTATTGCCTGCATATGTACTATAAATCTAAACTGACTCTTAGAGCCCTATCTATGTTTTCCATTATTTCTTCTGGAAATGATCCGATTTTTTCTCTCAACCTTTTTTTATCTATGGTTCTAATCTGCTCTAATAGTACAACAGAATTTTTAGGAAGTGCCAGTCCTTCTGCCATTACGTTTAGATGGGTTGGGAGCCGTGCTTTGTTGAGTCTTGATGTTATCGCCGCTACAATTATAGTTGGCGAATATTTATTTCCTATATTATTTTGAAGTACTACTACCGGTCTAACTCCTCCCTGTTCTGATCCGATGACAGGACTTAGATCTGCGTAGAATATGTCTCCTCGTTTTACTATCATTTTTGCACCTTTAATACCTTATAAATCTTTAATTGCAAATGGTATATTTTCTGCTATATCTCGTGCAATTACTGAGTTCTCTCCTAGTTTTTCCTTGGCTATACTGCCGGATAGTCCATGGATGTATGCGCCCATTGATGCCGCTTTAAAAGGTTCTATCTTCCTACCTAGAAGAGATGTAATTATTCCTGAAAGTACATCTCCTGAACCTGCTGTGGCTAGCTCTGGACCACCTATATTATTTATATATACTCTATTCCCATCTGTTACTATGGTCTTGTTTCCCTTTAGTAATAGAGTAGTTTTATGTTTTTTTGCAAAATCTTTTGCTATTTCAAGTTTATCTTTCTCTATTTCTTCTATGGATAGTTTGCTTAGCCTTGAAAATTCTCCTAGATGTGGGGTGAGGACTTTGTTTTCTAAATTTACTTTTTCCAAATTTCTACTTAGGATATTTAGTCCGTCTGCATCCACTACCATCGGCGCTTCTTCTCTTATGACTTCTAAAAATATTTCTTCTTTATTTCCAAGACCTGGTCCAATACATATGGCGTCCATTTCTTTTAAAAATTCAAGATCTTCTCTATATATAGCTTCAAAACATCTGGATAAAACCAAATTTTTAATTTCTCTATCTGTGTTAAAGTAAACTAGTCCAGACCCTGTTCTAAGGCTCGCCATAAGAGATAGTATAAGAGCTCCTGGCATATTGTTCGAGCCACATATAAATCCTACCCTACCATAGTCTCCTTTGTGACTGTCGGCTTTTCTTTTTAATAAGCCTTTAAACTCATTAGGTATTTTCACTTCCATCCCCCGTTTTACTTCCTTTGCCACTGCCAATGCAAATTTTCTTTCGTGGGAAACTGAATATGTAAATCTTTTTTCTCCTATTCTTGCCTTATACGGTTCAAATTCTAGCTTTATGTCTTTAAAAGAAATACCATCTATGCCTGTTCCATTGGCTTTTGATATTGCTTCTTTTGCAGCGAAATATGCACTGAGACTTTCGTAGAAGTTCGGTCTACTTTTTATATATACTATTTCTTTATCATTAAATATTCTATTTAAAAATCTTTCTCCATGTTTTTCGTAGAGTTTTATCACTCGCGAAATTTCTACTATATCTATTCCCAACATATCGCTACCTATCTTTATAAGTACTATCTTATATATAATTATAATAAATTTTTATTAAAAAATAAAGGAGAAGCGACTAACTTCTCCAATGGCGAGGAAGAGTAGGAATCGAACCTACCAAAGAAAAACTTTCTTACAACGGTTTTGAAGACCGCGGAGCACACCAGACACTCATTCTCCCCCATAAAAAGTCCCGACCAAGCGGGACTATATTATTATACTATAATTTTTCTATCTTGTTAAGATATTAAACCTGCATTAGTTAAAATTTCTGCTGCTTTACCTTTGTTTGCTTCAGAAATTAGAACTATCGGTCCTGTACATCCCATTGCTGATTCAGCGTAGATGCCTTCTTTCCAAAGGGCTTGTACTGCAGTGTCCATTTCAAGAATATCTATTCCAGGTATTTGAGCTGTTACGACTTCTTTTGGTGGAGCTGCTACTGCTGCTTCTGCCTTTTCTTCTTTTTTGTCCATTGACGCTAAGATTTGTTCAAGGCCAGCTTTTTTAGCATCTGCATATACTTTCTTGGAAACTTCTACTAATTTTCCTCTTACTGATTCTACTGCATATTGAATAGCATTTCTAATTACAGGTGTACCACTTGCTCTAGAGACAATGAATACTGGTGTATGGTATCCTTCACCTAGTCCAGGTCCATATCCAAATCCAGCTGTTTCGAAGAATCCGCCAGATGTGAATGATGCAAATGTCTTGATAAGAACATTTCCTGTAAGTGAATCCATAACTACAACATCACAAGTTCCTGCTACTAGGTCATTTCCTCTTAGCACTGCGCCACCGTCAGCTCTCTTAGATTCTGCAAAGTTGATTTCGAAACCATTTGCTTTTAGTTCGTTTAATTTCTTTTCAACTATTCTTGCAGCTTCTATATTAAGAATACCAACTGTTGGATGTTCAATTCCATTGGCTTTTGCAGCGATGATTCCATTGATAGTGTTAAGAACCATTGCAATATCTCTCTTCATGTGGGTTGTTCCTGTAGTTGTCGCAATGTAAACTTCCTTGCCCATAGCTGGAGTCACTGTTCTACCTACTGTAGAAACTCCAATTGGGAATGGATAGTGCATTGCAACTGCAGCGTCTATTTTACCTTCGTTAAATAGATGCTCAAGGGCTTCTGCAACTTCTTCGTCGTTTGCTGCTTCTACACAGTTATAATCCTTGTAAGGTGTACCTACAACTGTGAATTCTACGTCTTTAAAGCTTTCCATAGCTTTATTTACGTTGTCAGCACCAAGTTCTGAATCTAGATTAGTTACAGCTATTCTAACAGTAGATGACTTAGATTTACCAGTTTCAATTTCTTCAGCAATGTCATTAATGAATTCTGCTAGTAATTTACTCATCTTACTCCCTTTCTAGAATATCTGAAGCTACTTTCTTCATTGCTTCTGCCAATAACTTTCTAACCATTTCTTGATCAAGACCTGTTTCAGCTTCAGCGTCTTTTCCTGTATTTCTTTCAACAATTACAGAAACACCGTCGAATAGATTTGTAAGTCTTCCTAAGAATAGTGATCCTTTACCTATTAGCATAGCTCTATTTAGATCTCCATCAGTTAAGTCATGAATCATGTGTCCTACGTATGGTACTGCTGAAGGAATATGTCCTTGAGTTGGTGCCCATCCGTGTAGTCCGTGTTTTTCGATGAAGTTCTTAAGTTCTTTTTTATCTAATTCACCTTTTGTTACTGCAAGTGCAGCTATCATCTTGTAGTTAGCTTCTGGAACATTTCCTGCTCCTGCTGGCTTAGTGATATCTGGATTTTGCATTTCTGGTGAATACTTGTCTACATCTGTAAATTTAAGTCCGTGTTCGTGAAGTGGATCGTATACTAGTGATGAAATTACAGCTTGTGGTGATGATCCAGTAGATACTTTGTGAGTTCCTACGATGTCGTTTCTAATAATTGGAGAAACTCCATCGTTTTGAGAAACTATAACTCCGAATCCTGCTACACAGTCTTCTAGAATTGGAAGACCTTTGTTGATATGATCTCTTGCGTTCATACCAAGTTTAGCTGTTGAACCACCTGCTACTACTAGTACATTTTCAAAAGTGCCGCCTCTTACATGTGAAGCTGCTGTAACTAGTGCATGTACTGGTGCTGCACAGAAACCTCTTATGTCAGAACCATTTGCGTTTTCAAGTCCACACATTTCTGCGATAGACTTAGCTATGTTTCCTCCACCTCTTTGGTTGATATCTCCTGCTGCTTCTTCTGAACATTCGATTACGTAGTTAATATCTTTTCTATCGATTCCTGATACTCTTAGAGTTTCGATTGCAGCTAGTGCTCCTGATGCTTTAGATACAAGATTTTCAAGCATTGTGTGTGCTGAAAGGTTGACATCTGTATCGTGAGCTGCTCTTACATATCCATAAAGTTTTCCATCATGATATAGTGCAACTGCTTTATCTTTAGCGATTAATTCTTCAGCTTTTGAAATGTCTTGTCCTTTTAGTTTAGGGAACATCTTTTCAAATTCTGGATATCTTTCTTCTAATACAGATTTAAATTCATTTACATAATCTTCTGATAAGAATACTAAATCAAATTCATCCGCGTACTTAAGAAGTCCTATGAACTCTTCTTCTGGAACTAAGATACCGAATTTACCTTCTCTAGTTCCTTTATTTTCAATTTCTGTATATGGAAGTTTTTTATCTGCTAGTGCATCTGGAGTAGCGTTTCCAATATAGATTTGATTTGGTAAATAATTTACAACTTCATCAAAGCTTCTTAAGTGATCTTGTACATTTTTTAATAAATCTGAGTCAGGATTAAGTATTTTTTCAGTGGTAAATGTAGCCCCAGCAGTTTCTACTAGCTGGGGTGTATTTACCAATACATATCCTGCACCTTTAATTACAGAATACATTTAGCCTCCTAGTTATCAAATATAGTTTGATCGTCTACTTCTGTTTCAAGAGCTTTAAGTGCTCTTTCAACTAGTCTTTCTCTTAGTTTGTATTCCTCTTCGTGAGTCATGTTAGGGTCTCCAAGTGGGTGAGGAATAGCTACTGCAGGTACAATTCTATTTGCTCCAACTGTTAGAGAAATAGGTGTAATTGTACAAATGTGTACTACAGGGATTCCTGTAGCTTCAATACCTTTTACCATAGTTGCGCCGCAACGTGTACAGGTACCTCAGGTACTTGTTAGTATAACTGCGTCAACTTTGTCTTCTTTTAGGTATTCAGCGATCTTTTCTGAGAACTTCTTAGCACTTGCTACTGCAGTTCCGTTACCTACTGTTGCATACCAGTAGTGGTGAAGAGATCCAATTTTTCCTTCTTTTTCAAAGTTTCTTAAAACGTCAACTGGGATAACTCTGTCTGCGTCTTCGTTAGCATACACTGGGTCATATCCACCGTGAGCTGTTTCTGAGTTTTCAGGAGTTAAGTCAGTTATGTTAGAAAAATCATATCTACCAAATTTAGATGCTGATGATGATTCAATGTGGTCTGGGTTTCCTTTTGGAACGATACCACCTGAAGTAACGATAGCGATTCTAGCTTTGGTTATATCTTTTATTGCTTTTGCTGGTGCAACTCTGTCAAATGCTGGCATTGGATATTCAGTTTCAAATTCTTCTCCACTTATTTTCTTTAGTAGCATTTCAACAGCACGAGCTGATCCAGTTTTGTCAGAGAAGTAGTTGATACGTCTTCCTTGTGGGAAGTATCCGCCTTCTTCTGGTGTTCCTACATCTTCGCATTTTGCATATTTTTCAGTAAATGCAGTGATAGCTTTAAGAGCTTTTCTCATTCCGGCAGCTGAGTCTGCTGTTTTAATAACGTAAACGTCTTTAGCAAACATATCTCTACCTGGGTTTTCGTCATACATTGCTGTGATTGACTTAATTCCAAGTTTATCTTGAACTTCTTTAGCGATAGTTCCAGATGCCATACCGTATCTACCAGCGTTAAATGCTGGACCTGCTATGAAATAGTCAGGGTTAAATTTGCCAATCATGTCGATCAATTCAGCCTTAGCTTCTTCAAGGTTTTCATTGAAGTAAGAGTCTCCACATACGATTGTTGCAACAATCTCGAAGTCATCTCCAAGGTTTTTTTGAAGTTGAGCTGAAATTGGTGGTAGTTGTTCTGCTACAAATGGTTTTGTATCAGCTTTTTCTTCTCCACCTATTCCTGCAAAGAACTGATTTACATAATGAACTACTTTTATTTTATCCATTATATTCTCCTCGTTAGATATTAATTATAGATATTTACAGTTTTCGTTTCTGATTTCTTGCATTTCTTCAACTATTTCATCAACGTCAAGTACCATTTCCATCATGCCTACTTGTTCATCATATACGTCTGGATCAAATAGTTCTTTTACTTCATCTTCAACTACGTGGAATGCTAGTAATCCTAGTTCAACTCCTGCCAATGGACCTGCAAATGTTGGGTCCCCTGCCATTACTGTTTCTGCTGCAAGACCTGCAGCTTCGGCTTCTGCTCCTCCTAGAATAACAACTAAGTTTTCTGGTCCGTATTCTTCTGCGAAGTTTTTAACTCTTTGTTGGTTTTCTAGGTCCATAGCGCCTGCGGCAGTTCAGACAAAGCATTCAGTTGCTGAGAAAATTACATCAGTATTATCTACAGTTTCAACACATGCTTTGATAGCTTCACCAGGTACACCGTCACGGTCACCGATGATTATTATCTTTTTGTTTTCTAAATAATTAGTCATGTGATTTTCCTTTCTTAATTTAAATATTAATTTTAATCGTTGTTACATTTAACGATCTAAAGTTTCTAAAAATAGAAACCTTAGAAAGTTTTTGCTGATAGATAGTTAAATCCTGTTTCGTTTGTAGCTCCAGTTATAACTTGAAGTTCTACTTCAAGAGTTCCGTCTTCTAGAATAGCTTCATCAGATCCACCTGCTATAACAAGTACAGCTTTTTCGTCTCCGATTACGTTGTCTAGTTTTGGAAGTCTTATAACTTCGTTTGCGTTACCACCAGTTACTACAGCATTAGCTAGTGGATCAGCGTCTGCTAGAGATTGTGATTTACCATCACGGCCAGCGTATTCGTCAGTGATTATTACTGTGTCTACGCCTTTCTTTTCAATCTTAGTACAGTTCATGATAAGGTCAGTGTCTGGGTTACCGAATCCTTCTTGAGATACGATAGCTGCATCTGCTCCTAGGAACTCTACAAGTTTAGCAGTCATATCAGATGATCTTTGTTTATCCATTAGATATACGTTTTCGTTTGTGATTACAACTCCAAGGAAGTTTATAGTCTTTCCATGTTCTTTGTAAAGATTTTTGATAACGTCGTTGTTTAAGTGAACATATGTTGGGTTTTTGTCGCATGCTGATACACAGTTACCACTTACAACAGCTCCATCCATAAATTCTGTTGGATATAGGAATGTTGGGATAATTTTCTTTGCGTCAACGCCGTATACATATGTGTCGTGTAGTAATCCTTGAGTTTGAAGCATACATACGTAGATAACTTTCTTAAGATCTTTGTATTCTTCTGCTTGTTCAAGTATTGGTTTTGTTTCGTAAACAGTTGTGTTTTCTGGAGTAAGATCTTTTGCTAAACGACCAACGAAATCAGTAATTTTAAGTCCTACCATTCTTACTGAATGTTCGTGGTTAGCTTTAGATACTCCTTCTTTTGGTTCTACCTTAACAACTAGGTTTACTAGTTTTGAGAATGGAGTATACTTAGCTCCTTCTCCAGTCATGTCTATGATTCCTTCTTGGAATCCAACTATTGATCCGGTTGTGATTACTGCCATATTCTTAAGAGCGATAGTCTTTCCAGATCCTACTGTGTCGACTTTGTTTAAGATTCCAGGGAACATTTCTCCACCTTCAACCTTAACTCTAGGCTCAAGAACATCTTTTACCGGAATTATTCTCGTACTATCACCAGGGCGCGCGATGAAGAATTCAATTGATTTTAAATAATCATCGTTAGCTACCTCTGATACTTCTTCAAGTTCAGCTTTGCTTACATAAAGTACTCCGTTTTTGATTTCGGATTTGTCAGCAAATTGAATATCTTGAATTTTGATTTCGCCAAGTTCAAGACGCATAACTCACCTCTAATTAATTAATAAAATTTTTTGATCATTGCTTCGATGTTTTCAAGAGTTGCTGTATCTTCTCTGATTTCATCTACTTTTTGACCATCTTTAAACATAAGCATTGTAGGAAGTCCAAGAACTCCTTGCTTAATAGCGTGACGTCTTGCTTTTACAATATCTAGAGAACAGAATTTAATCTTATCTCCGTATTTGTCAGCAAGTTCGTGAACTCCTGGCATAAGTGCCTTACATGGTTCACATGATTGTGACCAGAAGTCTACAAATACATATCCTTCTGCATTTAGTACTTCATCGTCAAAATTGGTTTTGTCTAGTTCTATCACTTTTTTACCTCCTATTAATAATCAAGTGCTTTTAGTTCTTTTTCTATAGTAACAGCTGCGATCGCTCCATCGGATGCTGCTGTTATTACCTGTCTAAGTGGAGTATTTCTAATATCTCCAATTGCAAATACTAAGTCTTTGTTTGTTCTCATGCATTCGTCAGTTAGGATGTATCCATCATCTGTCATGTCGATTTTTCCTTCGAACATTTGTGATGCTGGGTCTGCACCGATAAATACGAATACACCTACTAGTCCGTCATCTTCATCTGCATGGAAGACTGTTTCTTCTCCAGTTTCGTTGTTTACAAATAAGATTTCGTCTAGCATTCCATCGTTAGATCTAAGTTCTTTGATAGATGTGTGGTACTTGATTTCAAGATTTTCTTTCTTTTCTGCTCTCTTAGCCACGATTTCAT
This sequence comes from uncultured Peptoniphilus sp., assembly GCA_947254665.1. GTDB lineage: Bacteria > Bacillota > Clostridia > Tissierellales > Peptoniphilaceae > Peptoniphilus_B. The sequence goes on along the minus strand of CAMYEJ010000007.1, from coordinate 1,207 downwards.
CACATCTTAACTTTTCACGTCTAACAAGAAGAGTTACTTTTCTAGCGAAGTCGCATAGATAAATAGCTTCTTCTACTGCTGAGTTACGAGCACCAACTACGAATACTTCGAAGTCTGTAAAGAAGTCTGCGTCGCAAGTTGCACAGTAAGAAACTCCCTTACCGGTAAGTTCTCTTTCTCCTGGAACGTTAAGTTTTCTAGGAGCTGCACCTGTAGCTATGATTATAGCTTTTGCTTCAAGGACTTCATCCCCAGCTAAGTACACTTTTTTAACTTTTCCGTCAAGATCTACATCTTTAACGTGAGCTTTTTTGAATTCGCATCCAAAAGTTTTAGCTTGTACTTCCATTCTGTCTGTTAGTGTTCTTCCTGATTCATTTTCAGTAAGTCCACCAGGATAGTTTTCAATTGATGCAGTAATCGCAATTTGTCCGCCTGTTACTTTTTCTTCAATGATTAGTGTTTTAAGTCTAGCACGGCCAGCGTATAATCCTGCTGCTAATCCACCAGGACCTCCACCAATTATAATTAAATCATACATTCTTATCACCTTATAAATTATTTAGAACTGGTAGTATCAGTTCCATATCTATTTCACTCAAATCGCTTATAATGGATTCTGTCATATGTCTAGGAGATTGTTCATTAAAAGTGTGCTCTGCTCTTTTAATAGCTCCTTCTATAAGTTCTATAGAATCAAGATCAATTTTATTTTGTTTTTCTACTATAAAACTCCTAAAAAGAGTGTCCCTAGGTCTGAAGTTTCCATATAGCGGATGAGTTAGTAGCTTGTAGTTTAAATGTAGCAAATCTCTAACTTTGTAGAACATTTCCAAGTACCCACTTTCATTGTAAAATTTAACTTCAACTTTGTCAAATTTTTGATTATCGAATCGTGGATTGTTCGTCAAAAGTAAAAGTTCTTTCATAGTTCACCTTCTCATTCAATGTAAATGTCATATTCAAGCCATTATTTCTCTTTAAATTCTTTTATAAAAAAACAGGAAAGAGACTGTGCCTCTTCCCTGTCGCATAGCTTCAGAGTCATAACTCAACAGTCTTGTTACCTGAGAAATTCATATTGCAGCGGCCGCTCCAATACTTGTACCTTCGGTTTTTCACAATCGAAAATTTCCCATTGAGTTCTTGAATATAGATATTTTTTATTATATGATAAAAGTAAACATTTACATCAGCTATATCTTAA
>CAMYEJ010000006.1 GCA_947254665.1 uncultured Peptoniphilus sp. | reverse complement strand
TTATAACATAGATTTAATTTTTCAACCTACATAAAAAAAGGAGCCTAAGCTCCTGTATTTTTTATTTATTTTTTATTTATTTTGCAATTCTATCTGTATCTCTTGCGATCATTAGTTCTTCGTTGGTTGGTACTACTAGAAGTTTAACTTTTGAATCGTCAGTAGATATTATCGCTTCTTTGCCTCTTACGTTGTTCTTAGCTTCATCGATCTTGATGCCGAAGATGCCAAGTTTCTTTGCTATGTGTTCTCTGTTTGTGATTGAGTTTTCTCCTACTCCTGCTGTGAACACGATAGCGTCTACATGATCTAGTTCTGTCATGTAGGATGCTACGATCTTAGCTACTTTTGAATCGAATTGATCTAGGGCAAGCTTACATCTTGCGTTGCCTTCTTTTGCTCCGTCTTCGATATCTCTGAAGTCTGATGATACTCCTGATAGTGCTAGAACTCCTGATTTCTTGTTAAGGATGTTGTTCATTTCTTGTGGAGAAAGATTTTCTTTTTCCATTAGGAATGTTACGATTGCTGGGTCGATGCTTCCTGATCTTGTTCCCATGATTAGTCCTTCTAGTGGTGTAAGTCCCATTGAAGTGTCTTTACATTTTCCATTTTCTACACATGAGATTGAAGATCCATTTCCAAGATGGCATACAATTACGTTTAGTTTGTCCTTGCCGATGTTTAGGATTTCTGCTGTTCTTTCTGTTACATATTTGTGTGATGTTCCGTGGAATCCGTATCTTCTGATTTTATATTTTTCGTAGAATTCGTATGGAATTGCATACATATAGTTTTCGCCTGGCATTGTTTGATGGAATGCTGTGTCGAATACTGCTACTTGTGGTACGTCTTTCATGATTTCTTCGCAGGCTTTGATTCCTATGATGTTTGGTGGGTTGTGAAGTGGTGCTAGGTCTACGTTCTTTTCGATTGCCTTCATAACTTCGTCTGTGATTAATACAGAATCTGCGAAGTCTTCGCCACCGTGTACTACTCTATGTCCTACTGCTCCGATTTCAGATACGTCACCTATTGCTCCGTATTCTTTGTCTAGTAGGCATTCGATTACTAAATTGATTGCGTCTTTGTGATCTTTAAGTGGTTTTTCAATTACTTGTTTTTCTTTATCTTTTGCCTCGTGTTTGATTCTAGAACCTTCGATTCCGATTCTCTCTACGAGTCCTTTTGCTAGAACGTCTTCATTTGTTGGATTTATAAGTTGGTATTTTAGTGAAGAACTTCCGCAGTTAATAACTAGTATATTCATACTACCTCCCATAATTTTTTATCATACATATTATATCATAAATTTTAGTTCTTACCTAATTTAGTATTACTTTTATGAATTCTACTGTATATAGTATAATAAATGTGGTGATACTATGTTAGTTGCAATTATTGCGGAGTACAATCCATTTCACAATGGACATCTCTATCAAATAAATGAAATAAAAAATAAATATCCCGAATCGAAGATTGCTGTCATTATGAGTTCGTCATTTGTTCAAAGGGGCGAGGCTGCGATTCTCGATAAGTATAGCAGAGCGAAATGTGCGATAAAATCTGGGGTAGATCTAGTAATTGAGCTACCTGTTTTATTCTCCACTCAAAATGCGGAGGTTTTCGCTAAAGGTGCTGTTGGAATTTTAAAATATTTAAATCCAGACGGTCTTGCCTTCGGATGTGAAAGTGAAATTGATTTGCTTACAAAAATTATTTCCAAGGTGGATGAGGCTCAAGAAGATATTTTAAAAGATTCTCTTGCCTTTGGGGAAAGTTATATGAAGGCGATGGAGAGCGCCTGCGATTTTACAGATGATGAGAAATTTGCATTTCGTAAGTCAAACAATATTCTCGCCATGGAATATATAAAAGCTTGTAGGGAATGTGGTCTTGAAACGGAATTTATCCCAATTAAAAGGGTTGGTACGGAATATAACGACGATTTTTCCTCTGGTGAGTTCGCTTCCGCTTCCTATATCAGAGATCATTTAGAGCAAGGTTTTAAATTTATGCCGGAGTTTTCTTGGGATGAGCTTAAACTTTTGCGAGAAGATAAATTTAGTATCTATGATATTTTTAGATTTAAGATGGTGGAAGATCCAAGTTTGTCCTCTTACTTGGACTACGAAGATGGAATGGAAAATTTATTTTTAAAGAATATCCATAAGGGTTATGGGGATTTCTTGGAATCTTGCACTTCTAAGAGATATTCCCGCTCGAGGATCAAGAGGATTATCCTTTCTAAGGTGCTTGGACTTGAGAAAGATTTAATAAAGAGAAATATGGGCAAGCCATACCTTCGTGTGCTCGCTGCCAGTGATTCCGGTTTTGAAATAATTAAAAATTCTAAGGCGGATGTGCTCGTTAATTTTAAAAATATTCGTGAGGAGCGCTTTGATTCCATTCGTGAAATTTCAGATATGGAAGTGAAAGCTACCAATTTTTATGAACTTCTAAAAGGTGGCAAGTTGAATCGTGATTTTACGGAAAATTTTATAAAATATTAAATAAGGCAAAAAAATTGGTTATAGAATTCTATAACCAATTTTTATTATTTATTTTTATTTTTTATGTCGTCGAGAGTTTTTTGTAATCTGTCGTACTCTTTTTTAAGTTCTTCTGTTTTGTATGTTTCTTTTAAATTATCTAAAATCGCTTGAGCTTCGTCAAACTTCTTGTCTACGACCTTTGCGTTCATGGTGATTCTCATGATATTTTCTCTGTAATGAGGGTTGTCCTTGTACTTTTCGAAGACTTTCTTGCCTTCTTCGTAGGACTTTCTAAATCCGTCGAAGTTCTGTTTGTTGTACTTCAAGGTGCACATATTTATCCAGTAGATGATTTGGATATCGTCGGACTTCAATCCGCCTATATCTATTGATTTAAGTATGTTTTCCGCCTTGTTAAATTCATCTAGGTTGATGTAGGCGCTGGACTGATTTATTTTTAAAACTGATCTTAGGTAGTTGCCCTTCGCCTTTAGGAGAAGTTTGTCCACTTCTGTTACAAAATCCTTGTATCTTTTTTGACTAAATAGTGGCATAAGCTTCTTCATTTTATTCATGTAAATTATGTTATAGCCGAGATTTACTCCAGCAACCAGTGCAATTATCGTAATTGCAACCCAGAGATAATTCTTCTTCACAAGCTCTGGATCTATGTTAAAGGTTTTTATCGCAACGAGCATGAGGACACCAAGGGTCACTCCGAATAATAAACTTTTCTTAAAACTCTTCATTGTTTTCCTTTCTATTTTTTATATATTTCTTTATAAAATTAAATAAAAATATGGATATATACACTGCTAATAGACCCATAATGATCCTCTTCGGGACCCCTTCTTCCGTCGCAGTAGCTGCGTAAAGAGCCATTACTACGATTGAAAACGCATAGACAATAGTTGCTATTCCAATGATGATGGTGCGGAGTATCAACGAACGTTTCTTGTTGAAGGCCTGTTCAAAAATACTTAGTACAAGAGATATCAAAAATCCGTTGAATATAATGTGCGCGATTTTTGAATTTGCAATTGTCATTATGATTTCTTTTAAGTGTTCCATATTTCCTCCTGTATCTATATTAAATTATCAGGGGAAACTTTTCAATAAAATGGATTTTAAATTTTTATTTCAATCGGGTATAAATTAATTGGTGATAATATGGAATTTGTAAATTTATATACTAGACAACACGAAAATAGTATCTATGAACTGGAGAACAAGGGCATAATTACCAATAAAAAGTTATATGTGCAGCTACATATGGCAGATATCGCTCCGTTTTTCCTAGAAAGATACGATTATTTTGTGAAGATGGCTGAAAGATTCGTTCCAAGAAATAATATTTCCGAATATCCGATTTGGTGCAGCGTTTCTAAAAAGAATTGTCTAAAACCAATCGACAAAGAGGTGGTCTATGCCATAAGAGTGCCTAAGGATGAGGTAATATACTTTGACGGCGGCAGATGGGATTTGGTCTTAAATAATCAGTACATACCAAAGGATGCGGCTGACGCAGAGGATTTCAACCGTCTTTTAAAATCCTACGGACTCTCCCACACTTTTGACATCTTCGACAGGAAGTACACCGGCGCCTTTGACGATGTGAAGACGAGAATAAGGGACAGTTGGAAGAGAATTTTTGAAATCACTGACAGAAGTGAGTTTGTGGTACAAGCCAATCTCTGGTGCATAAAAAAGGAATGGGTGAAGCATATTATCCGTCCTGGCGAAGATTTCTTCAAGATTGTAGAGGATATGGAAGAGACTTGGGTGAAGTGATTTTTCCTGTAAGTTTTAAAGTTTTATTAGTTTAAAAATTTTGTTAGTTTAAAATTTGAAAAAATATTTTATTTAAAAAAATAAGGGAACCCTGGTGGATTCCCTTTTTTCATATTAATTTTCTTCCCAAATAAGTGTCTCTGGATGGGAGAATTTAAATTTTATATTTTTCTTTGGATTTATCTTTAGATTTAAAAATCCTTGTTCTTTTGTGTCCATGCTAGTGTTGATTACGAGTTTTCTATATGGTTTGAAGCCGCATTTTTCTTGGACTCTTCTCGATTGTGTATTATTTTCAAAATGTCCGCAGAGGAGAAAATCCAAATCCATTTCGTCAAAGAGATATTCGCTAACTCTCTCAACCGCTTCTTTCATGATGCCTTTGCCCCAGTAGTCCTTACTTAGCACGAATCCCAGCTCTCTTCCCTTATAATCTCTAAACTCTTCTAGTTTGTCTTCATCATTATATTTTTCTACGCCTAGAGATCCGATTACTTTTTTATTCTCTTTTAGCAAGATGGCAAAGGTCTTGTCACTTTCCAAAAATCTACTTAGAACTATTAGACTTTCGTCCTTGTTTTCGTGATGGTTCCAACCTGCCCTCTCTCCCACATCTGGGACGGAGGCATATTCAAAGAAATCATCCAAATCTTCTAGTTTAAATGGTCGAAGGATGAGTCTTTCTGTTTCTAAAACTTTTCCATTTATTTTAAATTCTGAATTCATTTGTAACCTTTATTTTTTAATTATACATTTTTAACTACATTTTTCTTCCAATGACTTCAGCCACATTTCGTTGTAGATTCCATTTAGTTTCAAAAGTTCTTCGTGGGTTCCTTCTTCAACGATTCTGCCCTTGTCAAGGACGATGATCTTGTCGCAGTTCATAATGGTTGAAAGTCTGTGGGCAATGATAAATGTGGTCCTACCTTCTTGAATTGTCTTTATAGCGTTTTGAATTAGACTTTCCGTTTCCGAGTCGATGCTTGCTGTGGCTTCGTCTAGCACTAAGATCTTAGGATTGTGAACGAGAGCCCTCGCAAAGGAGATGAGCTGTCTTTCTCCAAGGGAGTAGGTCATTCCTTTTTCTGTTACTGTGGTTCTTATTCCATTTTCAAGTTTGGATACGAAGTCCGATGCCCCCACCTTTATAAGTGCGTCTTCCACCATATTCGCATCGATGCCTGGAGTCTTTAAGGACACGTTGGACTCGATGGTTCCCATGAATAGGAATGGATCTTGGATTACTATACTCATATCTTTTCTCAAATCTCTAAGGGACATTTTGCAGATGTCCTTGCCACCGATGGTGATCTCTCCTCTATCCGGATCGTAAAATCTAAATAGTAGGTTCATTAGAGAACTTTTGCCGGCTCCGGTTCTGCCGACGATGCCGACGGACTGTCCTTCTCCAACTTTTACAGAAAGATTGTGAAGCACCTGTTCCCCTTCCACATAGGAGAAGTCCACATTTTTAAATTCCACATCTCCTGCGAGATTTATCCCATTGTCGGTTAAATCTTCAAGTGGGAGATCCACATTAAACATATTGAATGCGTGTTCCGCAGCTGCCATGGATCTTTGGAATATACCGATGCTCATCATGGTGTTGTTGATATTGTCGAAGAACTGGGTGGTGTAATTTATAAATATATAAATCATACCCACGTTGGCGAAGTCCTCTCCCCTAAGAGTTCCAATTCCAAAATAGATTATTACCAGACTCAGGGTTAGGTTTTTCATCGTATCTGAGAAGTTAAATCCAAGATAAGCAGCAAGCATGGAAAGCCTGCGATCTTCTTTAAATGCACTTTCGTTAAGATTGTCAAACTCCTTCTTCTTTTTATCCTTTCCGTTGAAACTTCTTATAACGTCTATGGTTCCAATGGTTTCGTTGAATGTGGAGTTGATTTCTGATACGTACTGTCTGACCTTGAAACTGGCATCCCTCATTATCTTTGCATAGATGTAATTACCTATTGCAAGTATTGGCATTGGAAGTATGAGTGGTATCAAAAGTCTCGGTTCAAGAACTACTATCTTGTACAAAATTGCAAGTATAGTTAAAGATGGCACGATAATATATGAAATTGCCGTTTCGAAAAAGTCTTTTATTTGAGTTGGGTCATTTCCTACTCTAGATGAGATCTTACCCGCAGGTTCTTTATCAAAGTAGCTGACAGGGAATCTCAAAACTTTTTTGAAAAGATCGTTTTGAATGTAGACTATGGATTTATTTGCTCCATAGGCTAAGATTAATTCCGATGCAAATTTCAAAACTGCAAATAGAAGTAGGTAGTATAGGAATAGTTTCACATCCTTCCAAAATTCTGGATAGTTTACTATCCCCACCCCTTCTTTTAGAAGTTCGTTCAATATTCTTCCCACCACTATCGGTGATTGAATCTTAAAATATATTGAAAGGGGCATGAGTATTGTGCCGATTAAAATATAGTACTTCACCTTCATTAGGTAGTGGAACATGGTCTTTCTCATATTAGTTTTCATCATTATTTCCTCCACTCACTTGGTAATTGTACTGCTCGCTATACCATCCTACAGTAGCCATCAGCTCTTCGTGGGTACCTCGTTCTACAATTTCTCCATGTTCTAGAACGATTATCAAGTCTGCATTTTCCACTGCACTAAGCCTGTGGGAGACGATGATATTGGTCCTGCCCTTTCTCTTTTTATTTATATGGGAGATGATTTTCTTTTCTGTGTTTGAGTCAACTGCAGATAGAGAGTCGTCTAGGATCAGAAGTTCCCTGTCTGCGATAATCGCCCTTGCAATTGCAATCCTCTGTTTCTGTCCTCCCGAAAGTGAGATTCCCTTTTCTCCTGCTAGAGTTTCAATTCCTTCGTTGAAGGTGTTTATATCTCTCTTTAAATCAGTAATTTCAAGGGCTTCGTCAAGTTCCAAGTCAGTTGCATCTTCCCTTGCAAAGAGGATATTTTCTCTAATTGATTTGGAAAAAAGCACACTCTCTTGAGGAACGTAGGCAATCTTTCTAAACACATCATCCATCTTATAATCTTCGATTGGAATGTCATTTATAAAAAGCATTTCATTATCTAATTTATAGTCGCGAAGCAGCTGTTTTATAAATGTGGTCTTGCCTGAGCCGGTCCTGCCGACGATTCCAAGGGTCATGCCCTTTCTAATTTCCACGTCTATGTTTTTAAGATTATAAACTTCACTACTTGGATATTTGAAACTTAAATTTCTATATGAAATTTTTTTAATTCTATCGAGGCTCTTGTCCCCATCTCTATAGGTTATATCGTCCACAAAGTTTAGGGCGCTGTTGATTCTATTCACACCAGCTTTTCCCAGTGCAACAGCGGAGAAAAACTCTGCAATAGCCATCATCGGCCACACAAGCATACCAAGGTAGATTTGAAGAGATACGATATTTCCCAAAGTTATGGCTCCGTCCTTTAGCATCGCAGCCCCGTAGTAGAGACAGATAAAGTAAGAAAAAGCAGGAATAAAGTTGGCGAAAAGTCCGTAGGATCTTTCGTAAAGACTTAGTTTAATATTTTCTTTAAAAGCATCATCTGTTAGACTCTCGAAACTTGAAGTCGTATTTTCTTCGCTGCTATAGGCTCTAATAACCCTGATTCCCTGTGCCATTTCAAGGACCGCATCGTTGATTTTTGAGTTTTTTTCTTGCACATAGGTGTATTGATGCTCAATCTTCTGTGAGATGCAGTAGATTATTGGAATTATCAAAAGCATCGGAATAATTGACATGGTAGACAGTTTGAGATTTGAACTCATGACCATCATTACAATGACAAATAAAGGATAGATTGCACCTTCAAATAGAGCAAGCACTCCAAAACTAATTGCGTCTCTTACGAAACCTTGGTCAGAGGTTAGGTTTGTCATCAACTCCCCAGTGGTGTGGGTTTCGAAAAACCTGCCGGTGGAATTTAAAATCTTATTATATAGTTTTGTTTTAATATCCCTTCCATAAAAGTCTGAAGTAACCCAGAGATTTTTCGTCCAAACGAGTCCGATTAGGTAGGACCCAACGGTGATGATCACTAGGTAGATGGTGTTATTCTTAAGAAAATCTACATCAAGGGTAGATGCATTTATCCTATCCGCCACATTTGAAATGATTTTTGGCGGAAGCACCGCTATAAAATCAACGATAGCTAAGCAAATAACTGCAAGTATATAATTTTTTTTGTATTTAATAAAATGTTCTCTAACGTCTCTGTAAAATTTAAACATAAGTCCTCCGAATTTTTACTATTTGTTATTATTATAATATATAGAAAAGAGCGGTTGGTGTTACAAGTTTGTTAAATTTATAGGGTTGTATGGTTTTCTTGATGCTATACGTATAGCATTAGTTTTATTTTTTATTTTTGATGCTATAAGCAGACTGTTTCAACCAATCGGCTACACCTCTTGGGAAACAGGTTGCATCACACCTACTAAGACTCACTACGTTCGTCTTTAGGTGTAGACGTATAGCATGATGATTGTTATATTTTTTTGGTGCAGTTCAGTTGGAAGGACTTGACCTTTGGAGGTTATACCCGTTCGACTCACCTCGTTCGCTCAGGGTGACTGCAGTTGGGAGAACTTTGAAAATATTTTAATTGCAAAGATGGGTTAATTATAGGTCAGATCCTTCGACTCACTTCGTTCGCTCAGGGTGACGACCACGTAGAAACTCCTTACTAAAAATAACCAAAGGAAGACAGTCACCCTGAGCGGAGGGTGGAGGTTTACCGACACCCGTAGTCGAACGGGTCTAACCTGGGTGAGGTCCCCCCTCCTGGTCATCCTGAGCGAAGACGGTTTACCGTCGTAGTCGAAGGATCTAAACTTTGTGAGGTTATGTAAAAATTATTTTTAAATCTCATGCTATACGTAGAGCATGATGGATAATGATTATTAATTAGTTTTTTAAATTGTTTCATTTGTAATAACTTGACCATCGGAGGTTATACCCATTCGACTCACTTCGTTCGCTCAGGGTGACTGCAGTTGGGGGAACTTTGAAAATATTTTAATTGCAAAGATGGGTTAATTATAGGTCAGATCCTTCGACTCACTTCGTTCGCTCAGGGTGACGACCACGTAGAAACTCCTTACTAAAAATAACCAAAGGAAGACAGTCACCCTGAGCGGAGGGTGGAGGTTTACCGACACCCGTAGTCGAACGGGTATAAACGTGGTGAGGTCAAGTATGGGTGATTGCAGTTTGGTGGGTAATATAGCCTTCGGCTGTGGAAGCTCCTTGCTTCTGCTACAGAGGTAAATAGTTGGAATAGTTGTTGTACGGATACGCCTGAGGGAAGAGAGTTTAGTATCAAGGCTGATGGAAGCTGGTAGCTTCCGCTACGGGAAATCATAAGCGTTTGAACACACCATGGTTATACCCATTCGAAGCCCTAGCCGAAATCTTTGATTTCGCAGCAGGTCTCGTGCAAAGAGTTCCAAAGAAGCCGAATGTAATGAAGGCTGATTTGCAGAACTCGACTGACTCTCAGGGTGACGACCACCTAACAAACAAAAAACTCCTAGTTTCCTAGGAGCTAAGTAAATTTTTTTAATTTTACATATTTCTTGTGATTTTATATCCGTGGTTCATCGGTCCTCTTCCCTTGCCAAGGTCTAACATGTCTGATAGTGCTTCTGACAGATAGTCCTTCGCTAGTTCGATGGATTTTTCCAGACTATTTCCTTGGGATAGGTAGGTTGCTATTGCTGATGATAAGGTGCATCCTGTGCCGTGGGTGTTGTCGTTTTCTATTCTCTTACCTTTAAACCAGGTTATTTTTTCTTTTGTTACTAGTACGTCGTTGGCATCATTTACTGAGTGTCCGCCTTTTACTAGGGCTGATACGCGATACATTTCTACTAGTTTCTTGCCGGCTTTTTCCATGTCTTCTTCATTATTTATTTGTATTCCACAGAGTTCTTCTGCTTCTAGTATGTTTGGCGTGATTACTGTGGCTAGTGGTAGTAGATCTTTCTTAACTGAGTCGATGGCGTCGTCGGATAGCAGTTTCGATCCAGATGTGGCTATCATTACTGGGTCGATTACGATGTTTTTGGCGTCATATTTTTTAAGTGTTTCTACTATTTCTTTTACGATTTCTTTTGAGAATACCATGCCGATCTTTATTGCATCTGGATAGATGTCTTCGAAGACTGCTTCTAGTTGTTTATGCAAAAATTCTATCGGTGGTTCGTCTATTGCTGTGACTCCCATGGTGTTTTGCGCTGTCAAGGCTGTGATGACTGACATTCCATAGGATCCATTCATTATGATTGATTTTAAATCTGCTTGTATTCCTGCTCCGCCGCTGCAGTCTGAGCCTGCTATGGTCAAGACTGTGGGCAATGTTTTTTTATTTTTATTTTCCATTTTTTCTCCTTTTTCGGGTACAAAAAAAGCTCTTCTTTGAAGAGCATCCCAACGTAGGCATTATCCTATTCTGGTTTAGGGTCTAAGTCGAACTTACTCTCAGCTACTGCTCCCCGTGTTTTTATTATATAATTTTATAAATTTTTTAGCAAATTACTCTCTTTCTGTATTTTTACTATTTCTATGATAAACATTATGACTACCATCAGTATTATGATTATGTCTAGCCATGTAGTTTGTAAGGGCATATTCCACATAAAATGGTTTATCATTACTGCAAACATCAGTAGTAGTCCTTTTAATTTTTTCCCTCTTGAATAATAGTAGAGTCCCATCATAAAGACTGCCGAGTAGATCATGTGAGATCCTATGGCTCCTTTTATTCTATCTATGGAGTTATCCATAATCATGGAGACTTCGTCATAGGTGGAGTCTTCTGGAATTATATATCCAATGTCTTCCATTATTTGAAATCCGAGTCCTACTCCAAATCCTGAAAGCAAAAAGTCTATCCTCTTTTTTGAGTTTAAAATTAGCATGCAAAGTACTGCTGTTGCCATTTTTAATATTTCTTCTGCGTAGGGGCTTGCTAGTGCGTCCTGCCAATCGTAGAATGTGTCTTCTGTCATGAAGAAGCTAAAGCCATTTTCTATTGCTTCGTTTACATACACGGATATGGATGGTGTTACCAAGGCTCCTGTAATGATGGCTAAGAATAATAATTTCGTGCTGCCGTCATATTTTCTTGCTAGGAATATTCCTAGTAGTATCGCTGGCACTATATATATTAAAAGCATCGCAGATGTTTTAAATACTTTTAAATATATTTCTCCTTTGAATTCTTCTACATAGTAGGCGCTAAATAGTGCATAGATTCCTATGGCTAGTAGTAGAAAATATATTATAAGTAATTTATTTTTGTTTTTCATTTAATCACCAATGAAATTATAGCATACTAGATTTATTTATTACATAAAAAAGGCACAGTCCCCTGTGCCTATATTTTATTATTTTATTCTTCTTTTTTAGCTTTTGCTTCTGCTATTACTTTTTCTGCCATTGCTTGTGGAACTTCTTCGTATCTTACGAATTCCATTGTGAATGTTCCTCTTCCTTGGGTCATTGCTCTTAGGTCGATTGAGTATTCAAACATTTCTGCTTGTGGTGCTTCTGCTATTAGTAGTTGTGTGCCGTCTGCTTGTTGATCCATTCCTAGGATTCTTCCACGTCTCTTGTTCATATCTCCCATTACATCGCCTAGGTATGCGTCTGGGATTGATACTTCTACTGACATGATTGGTTCAAGTAGGACTGGTCCTGCTTCTTCCATTCCTTTTTTGAATGCAAGGTTTGCTGCAAGTTTGAAACTCATTTCGTTTGAGTCTACGTCGTGGTAAGATCCATCGTATAGAACTGCCTTAAAGTTTGTCACAGGATATCCTGCTAGTACTCCGTGTTCTTTTGATTCTACTAGTCCTTTTTCAACTGCTGGGAAGTAGTTCTTAGGTACTGCTCCTCCGAATACTTCTTCATCAAATACGAAATCTTCTTCGCAAGGCTCGAATCTTATCCAAACGTCTCCGTATTGTCCTGCTCCACCTGATTGTTTCTTATGTTTTCCTTGTACAGATGCAACTTTTCTTATGGTTTCTCTGTATGGAATTATAAATGGAACCTTAACTACTTCTACTCCAAACATATTTTTAAGTTTTTCAAGGATTACATCTAGTTGTACTTGTCCCTGTCCACCTATGGTTAGCTGTTTAGTTTCTGGGTTTCTATTGATTGTGAATGAAGGATCTTCTTCTTTTAACCTTCTAAGTGATTGAGATAGTTTTTCTTCGTCTCCCTTAGTCTTTGGTTCGATTGCATAGAATAGAACTGGTGCAGGGTATTTTAAGTTTTTATATTTAACGATGTGGTTCTTGTCACATAGACAGTCCCCTGTTTCTGTGAATTGAAGTTTGGTTGTAGCTCCAATATCTCCAGCGTCAAGTTCTTCGACATCTAGTTGTGTCTTACCTCTTATTGAGAAGATTCCGCCAAGTTTTTCCATTTCTTCTTTGTTTGCATTGTAGATTGAAGTGTCCTTGGTAATCTTACCAGAGATAACTTTAAAGATAGATATCTTACCAACGAATGGGTCTGTGATAGTTTTAAATACTACTGCTGAGAATGGTTCGTTTACACCAACTTTTCTTTCTTCTCCAGATTCGTATCTAAATCCTGAGTGAGCTCTTTCGTCGTTTGGTGCAGGCATGTAGTTTACGATAGTGTTAAGTAGGATATCGATTCCGATTCCCTTTTCTGCTGAACCTACTAGTAGAGGTACTGCTCTACCTTCTAGTAGTGCTGTTGTAACTCCACGTAGAACTTCTTCTCTGGTGAATTTTTCGCCGTTGAAGTATTTTTCCATTAGCACTTCGTCTGCTTCTGCTACAACTTCTACGATCTCTTCGTACATTCTTTCAGTTGCTTTTATTTGATCGTGATTTAGTTCTGTTTCTGCAGGTTGTGCATTTACATATTTAAAACCTTTTTGGTAGATAACGTCTGTTACGCCTATGAAATCATCTCCAGATCCTATTGGAACTGAGAATGGAATTACTTTTTTACCGAATTTTTCTTCGAGTTCTTCCATAAGTTTTCTGAAGTTTACATTTTCTGCGTCGATTTTATTTATGAATATGATTCTAGGTAGACCTATATTTTCAGTGTACTTCCACATTCTTTCTGTGCCTACTTCTATTCCTGCAGTGGCATCTATAACCATTAGTACTGCTTCTGATGCACGTAGAGCACCTTGTGCCTCACCTATAAAATCTAAGTACCCAGGAGTGTCTATTATGTTTACCTTGTAATTTCTCCACTCAACGGGTATTACAGATGTACCTATTGAAGAACCTCTTTCCATCTCTTCTTTTGAGAAGTCACTGAGGGTATTTTTTTCTGTTACTAGTCCGATTTTTTTAGTTGCTCCTGTTTGGAAAAGCATAGCTTCTGTAAGATTTGTCTTACCAGATCCGCTGTGTCCTACAAGTGCTAAGTTTCTAACCTTGTCAGTGCTATATACTTTCATTAATTTTCCTCCTGTTGAAATCGTTTCTACAAGTATTATAACATTGAGCATAACAATTTTCTAGTGGAAATATGTTTTTATAATAAACCGCTAAACTCTTAAAATTTTAGTTTTCTATTTTTATTTTAGCTTTTCTTTTTTAAGAATTTTTAAATTTTATGACATCAAAATTTTTTTGTAATTTTTTATGATTTCTTGCTCCAATTTTTCTAAACGGTTTTCGAATAATTTTTCGCAACAAAAAAAGACTTGATTACCAAGTCTTAAATTTTTATTTTATTCTTCCAATTCCCGTTCTTTCTTCTTAGCTAAAAATTCTTTTATCTTAGACGTATCTATTTGAGCGAGTATTGTCGCTATAAATACTATCGCACATCCAAAAGCTTCTCTAGGTGTCAAGAATTGATGTAGCAGAGCCGCTCCTGCTATGGCTGCAACTATACTTTCAAGGGAAAGGATAAGAGAACCGATGGTTGCATCGAAATCTTTTAGCGCAACGATTGAAATGGTATATCCCACTGCACTTGAGAGAACTCCTGTGTATAGAAGTGAGATCCTCGCATCCCATATTCCTGAAAGAGTAATATCTTCTGTAAATAGTGCAATGATTAAAGATATTATTGAATATACGAAAAATTGTATACAGGATAGCATTACATTGTCTGTCTTAGGTGAATAATATGAAATTACCATTATATGAACCGCATAACCTATTGCTCCTAGGATTAATAGGATGTCTCCTTTTTCTATGGCGAATCCTTCTTTTATAGATATAAAGTAGAGTCCAACCGCTGCAAGAAACACGCATAATAATACTTTTCTATCTGGTTTTTTGCCAAAGAAAAGGTATAGAATTGGAATAAATACTATGTAAAGTGTGGTTAAAAACCCAGCCTTACCAACATCTGTGTATACTATTCCAAGTTGCTGCAAGTTTTGTCCAACTGCCAAGCATAGCCCTATTACTATTCCGCCTACTACGGTGAGTTTCTTATCTACTTTATGATTTTCTTTCATGGACTTAGGTCTTACAAGTATTAATATTAAAAGAGATAGTCCAGCTAGAAGTCCTCTTCCAAAGTTATAGGTATATGGTCCCACATGGTCCATTCCAGTGGATTGAAATACGAATGCCAATCCCCAAATAATCGAAGTCAGTCCCAAAAAGAAGACTGATCTAAAATTTTTGTCCATTATTCTCCTCCATTATTAATATAAATATTATCATAATTTATATTTTATGAGAAGATACACTGACTAGCGTTTTAATATAGTAAAATGCTTATGTTTGAAAGTTTTTAAGCGTTTTTTATCCACCTATTAAATTTTGTTGCATAAAAAAAGAGCTGCTTTAACAACCCTCTTCTATTAATTAAATTATTCTCTTGCTCCAAGTTCGTGATCGTAGATATATAGACCAGACCAGTTTTCGTGAATTCTTTCGAATTTTTCAACGATAGTTCTGAAGTTATCTTCTTCTTCAACTTGTTCATTTACGAACCAGCCTAGAAGTTCAACTGCTCTGTAATCTTCTTCTTCAGTTGCTCTCTTGTAAAGGGCATGGATTCTAGCAGTTACTTCTTTTTCATGAGCTAGAGCTTCTTTAAAGATTTCTGTGAAGCTTTTGAATTCTACATTTGGTTTTTTGATGTCAAGGTATTCAACTTTTTCATCAATATCAAATAAGAAATTGTAAAGTTTCATTGCATGTTCATATTCTTCATGAGCTTGTTTCATCATGAAATGTGCAAATCCTTCCATTCCTTGTTCTTTTAGTTTAGCTGCCATGTCTAGATAGATATATCCAGATTGTAATTCAAAGTTAAATTGTTCATTAATTTGTTCATATAGTGTCATTTATACTACCTCCTAAATTATTTAACATCTATACAGTTTTAAATAAACACTTCAAAAACACTGTAAATGTCTATGCCCTTGTGGGCAATAAACCTAAGGACTTGTGGTATTTCTGAAGTTTTGAGAAGTATTGAAAATCCACTGTACTCAAAAGTAACCTTGCCATAATATTTAGAATCTATATTGTTAAATGAATCCATAAGTTCTTCTCGGTGACTCATCATATCACCTATTAGAAAAAATATATTTCTAACGGTATCTTGTTCATCTGTATTAAATACATTTACAAGTTGTGTCTTTGTCATGATTAACCCTTCTCCCTATAAGAGTTATACCCATAATAATCTCACTCAATCAGAAAATAATATATTATCAAGGATTAAATCATTTGCTCCTTTGAAGTTAAAATCGATATATCTTATCCTACTTGTGTCAACGCCAGAGGCTCTCGCATTACTTAGATCCAGTTTAATAGTTGTGTATCCGATGTAGCTATTGCCGTCGTTTTTTATATGTTCAATCTTTGATCTTTCCACCCAGGTTTCCTTTGGAAGTGTTTTTATTTTAGAAATATCATAGGAATATTTCCTTCCAAAATAATCCATCACTGTCACTTCCATGTTTCCTCCGTCTTCTTTTTTTATTATGTCAAAGGAGAGATTTTTAAGTCCTGCCGCATCTTCTCTTGCAAAGAAACTTAAATTTGCACTTGAGTTTGAGCTTAGATAGAGCCCGCTATTGTATTCCGCATCTCCAATTTCTACCATATCTTCGTAGACTTTTGAAAATCCTTGGTAGGTCATGTCGAAGTTAGAATTGGTTGATGTATTTATATTATAATCTTCATCGAAGTTTGCAATTACAGAGCTTCCTCCTTCTCGGTACATTTGATAGTAGTCTAATTTTGGAATATCTAAATCTTCACATGAGAGGTCATAGAAAATATTTTTATTTTCTTCTCCATTCACTACTCTTATAAATTTTTCCGTCAAAACTTCTAAGATTCTTCTCTGATCTTCTCCTGGTAGGAGGCTCTTTCTATTGAAGAAGTATGCATCCGGTGGATCTAAATCGTAATCTCCCCAAAGGGTGTTGAAGTTGCCGTGGTTGGCGTATGGAATATAGATGGCAGATTTAAAATATCCGTTGGAATTTTCTATGTTTTCATATTGATTTAACTGTTCGAAACCTTCTACATCGGAGTCATGAGTGCCATGAATACATAGGAAGTTTACATTTCTTAGTTTTAAATCCTTGCCGGCAGGAGTGTACTGACCGTAGGTTCCAGATATGGAGATGATGCCCTTTATCTTTACATCAAGGCCCAAATTCCTATTGCCATCTTCAGGAAGTTTTTCAAGTTCTGTAAAAGATTTTAAAATCGTGGTGGCTTCCGCCCCTCTTGAATGTCCTGCTAAGAAGATTTCTCTATTTAGATCTCTATTTTCTTCTAAATTTAAAATATAATCTATATTTCTATAGAGAGCCATTGCCCTCGCATCATTTTCTCCACTTAATCCATAGTTTAAAAATCCATTTAGATAGTTCATATCTACAGATACGACGGCGATTCCTCTTTCTGCCAAGTATCTTCCCAAGTATTCATAACCGAGGTGTGACTTGGTGGTCGCTCTGTGATTGCCGTGGACGATGAAGAGCACATCCTTTTTCTCATCGTTTACAGGTTTGTACATAACTCCTCTTATAGGTGCCTTAGTAAGACTGTGTGAAAATAGCATATCTCTTCTCTTCTTTTTCTTGCCGCTATATGTTACATAT
Source organism: uncultured Peptoniphilus sp. (assembly GCA_947254665.1). Classification (GTDB taxonomy): domain Bacteria; phylum Bacillota; class Clostridia; order Tissierellales; family Peptoniphilaceae; genus Peptoniphilus_B. The sequence goes on along the minus strand of CAMYEJ010000006.1, from coordinate 3,452 downwards.
CCAGTTAAGTCCATGGTTTCTTCGTCGTAATTTATGGTTTGTACTTGGTAAAGTTTTTCTGATTTGATATTTTGTGCTACGAAATTGTAATCTTCCTTAGTGTCAAATCCTGGAAAACTTAAAAAATAAAGTATTACCACAATTGGAACTGCTGTTATAAGGATAAATACCATGCTTATAAATGATTTTCTATTTAAAAAGACTGCTATGGATTTTGAAAATAAAAATATTACGACAGTTGAAATTACTATTACCCCTTGATATTCAAAGTCTGAAAGTGGATATGTGTAGGAAACTTCTCCGAGAAAATAGTAGATAAATATGTAAAGTGCTATAAGTGAAATGAGGTTAAAAGATTTTATTTTCTTTAGGTAGACTACTATTTTTTTAATAGGTATGTAAAGTATAGCAAGGGCTATTGAAATAAATATTGTAAGGGTAACTAATATTGAGAGATAGCTTCCAACATAGTCTGAAATATAGTAGCTGTACATGCTAGAAATTATAAGCGCTACAAAAAATATGGTTATATAGACGGATTTTTCCGTATTACTAAAGACATTTTCTATTAAATTTTTAAATTTATTATTTATTTTTGACAATAATTTTTTAATCATATTATTTTAAAAGAAGACCTGAGGTAAATCTCAGGTCTTACAATAGATTTCCTATTAACTTTTATTCCTTTTCTAAATTTTTAAGTTCGTCATCGCTAGATTCTTCTTCTTTGAGAGAAGATTTTGCAGGCATGTATTCCTTATCCATCTTGTAAGTTCTCTTTAGGTCGCTGATTGCAAATAGTTCTACTTCTGTATCGTCATCTACTCTGAACTGAACTTTTACAAGCTCTTGGATGGTGTAGGTGTCTATGACTGTACCAATGCCTCTGTCGGTTTCAACGATTTCTCCAACCTTTGGCATCCTCTTTATGATACATTCGTAGCCGTCCTGTTCATACTTCAAACAGCACATTAGCCTTCCGCAAACTCCAGATATTTTAACTGGATTTAGTGAAAGCTCTTGGTCCTTCGCCATCTTAATTGACACTGGAGAAAACTCGGAAAGAAATGTACTGCAACAGCACGGTCTGCCGCAGCATCCAAGTGCTCCTACCATCTTAGCTTCGTCTCTAACTCCAATCTGTCTTAACTCGATTCTAGTCCTAAAGATTGAAGCTAAATCTCTTACCAAATCTCTAAAATCAACCCTGCCATCAGCAGTAAAATAAAACAGAAGCTTTCCTCTGTCAAAGGTGTATTCACAGCCTTGAACCTTCATGTCTAGACCATGTTCAATACTTTTGTCTTGACATACCATGAGAGCTTCTCTCGCGTTATTTCTATTTTGAAGTTGGATCTTCTCATCTTCTTCTGTCGCCACTCTAAAGATTGGCTTAAGTTCAGATACCAACTCACTTTCATCTACTTCTTTATTTATAACCACCGTGCCGTATTCTACACCACGGGCAGTTTCTACAATTACATTGTCATCGACCTTAGGATCTACATCCATCGGGTCAAAATAGTATATCTTACCGTTTTTCTTAAAACGAACTCCTGATACCTTTATCATTAAGTTCCCCCAACTTTATAAGCATGGATTCTATTGCAATTCTATAGTTTACATTGTTTTCTAAGCTTTCTCTCGCCTTTAGCACAGTATATAATCCTGTTAAGGCGGAGTTTTTATCCATGTTTAAACTTACAATTTCGTATTTATAATCTATATTTAAAATAAATTTTTCTTCCTTCGTCTGTGAATATATAAGAATATCCCTAGTTAAAAGCTCCATGACTTTTAAGACGAAAGAAATATCTTCCTTTTCATTTTCAAAGAATGGATAAGCCTTCATTCCTTGGCTAATTCCACCCCTTAGCACATCTAATGTTGTATTTAGAATTTGTCTTCTCTTATTTAAAAGTTCTGGATTTTCTAAGAAGCTCGTAACTTCCTTAATCGCTCCATTTGAAATATTTGAAATCAGCTCAGCTTGAGATTTAAATCCTTTGGACTCGATGAAACTTCTAAGATCAGATGTAGCAACAGAATTGATACTAAGCACCCTTGATCTTGATATAATAGTTGGAAGTAGCTTAGAAATATTGCTTGTAACCAAGATGATTATAAGATATTCCGGTGGCTCTTCCAAGGTCTTTAGGATTGCATTCTGTCCTTCGATGGAGAGATCTTCAAAGTGGTTTATGATGTAGATTTTATTCTTCGCTTCGTATGGAAGGCTAAGTGATTCCAAAATCATATCGTCAACCTGTGACTTGGAAAGTTTTCCATCTAGCACCAATAAATCTGGATGTTCATATTCATCTATCCCCTCTATGCGCATAGAATATTCTTCATTTAAAATCATCCTCGCAAAAGATTTTGCCAGAGTGAATTTGCCTACACCGCTTTCTCCAGAGAAGATATAGGCGTGGGACCTCGTCTCATGACAGAGCTCATCGCATATTTTAAGATGTGATTTAAACATTAAATTCTAAGAGACTTTTCTACGTCCAGTACAAATAGTGTAGCTCCTGATATTTCAAAATGTCCTCTTTCGTCTCTTATTTCTTCTGTTTGAGTAACATCTTTAAAAATACCATACACATGATCTAGTTCTTTTTCATCAGATCCTATGAGAAGTGTGGTGTTTCCAGCTTTGAAAAAGCCTCCACTGGAACTAACTTTTGTAACTGATATATTTTCTTCATAAAACTTATCTATAAGTTCATCTACAAATTTATTTTGCACAATGGCAATTATCATCTTCATATTATCACCTAAAACCTTTTAAAATCTACAACATCAAGCACAAATACTGTGGCACCTCCAACTTTTACCTTGATTGGGAGAGTTGCTATGCTTGTGCCGGGCATATTCATAGGTTGAATAGACTTTATAATCTCTCTGACTTTGCAGTTGTGAGAAATCAGTTCTATAAGCCTATCTACTTCGCTGTCATCAGTTCCAATCATAATGGTGGAGTTTCCAGATTTTAAAAATCCTCCAGTTGAAATAACCTTTGTAACTCTGTAACCTTCCTTTGTAATCTCATCTATAAGATCGTCACTGTCTGCATCTTGAACAATTGCTAGAACGAGTTTCATTCAATCATCTCCAATATTTTTTCTAATGTATTATTGAATACAGTTTCTAATTCTGAGTTTGCATCTATAACAGTTACGTCTTCATACTTTGCAATCTCTTCATAGCCCATGTAGACTTTTTTGTGAAAATCTGTGGATTCAAGCTCAAGTCTATCGGCACCCATTTCATTCTTTCTCTCAAGACCGACTCTGTAGTCACCCATAAGGAGAATGGTTAGATCAGGTCTTGTGCCAGCGGTAGCAAAATCATTAATTGCAACTACCCCTTCTAAGAGACCTCTGCCATAACCTTGGTAAGCATAAGAAGATAAAATATATCTTTCGCATAGTACTATATATCCTTTATTC
>CAMYEJ010000005.1 GCA_947254665.1 uncultured Peptoniphilus sp. | reverse complement strand
TTTATATATAACTCAAGAAGAAGACCTAATAGAAAATAATTCTGAGTATGGAAATTTTATAGATATTTCTAAGAACACTTATAAGTGGGAAAAAGTTAGCTCTGGTTCTTTTGATAGCGAAGGATTTTTTACCATAAATCTAGATAAACCATATAAATTAGATAAAGACAAATTTGCTTTGCGTATTGAACTATCTGGGGCAACCATGATTTCTTTAGAAGAAACCAATCCAAAGCCTGGAAAAACTTTTATCTTTGACCGTAACTTTAATATATTCAAAGAAAGAGAAAATGGAAATTTATATCTAAGTGCAATTACAAGAGAAGTAAGCAATCCTAGTATTGAAATTACAGGACCAGAAAAGCCTTGGGAAACTAAGGAAGGATACGACATTGAAACACTTGAACCGCTAACACTTACAGTTAAAAATAACGGAAATGTATCTTTAAATAATCTAATTATTAGTCTTGACCGAGCTTGTAGAGAAAATTTCACTTTGATCAATCAAGGCAACCTTCCTGATAAATTAAAAAAAGATGGAGAAGTTAATGTTCAAATAAAGCCAAAAGAACAAATAACTTTAGAAAATGATGACAAGATATTTAATGTTACGCTAAGCGTTGGAGCTAAGGAATTAGAAAAACATGTTACTAAAGACTTTAAATTTAAAGTAACAGTCAACAAAGAAGCGAGAGCTGAATTAAATGCACAAAAGACGGCAGATGCAGCACTTAAAATTCTTGAAGATAAAAATGGCGATGTAACAGGACAACAAATTACCGATGCCGAAACATTAGTAAATAAAGTCACTGATCCAGATAAAAAACAAAAATTCGAAGGAAGACTTCAAGCAGTTAAAGATGCTAAAGCTAAAAAAGAAAGATTAGAAAAAGAAGCTCTTGAAGCAGCAACACAACTTGTAGAAAAAGCAGAAACAGAAAAAACCCAAGAAGCATACAATGAAGCTAATAAAAAAGTAGAAGATTTAAAGCCAAGTGAAGGAAAAACAAAACTAGAAGCACGTTTGCTAGATGTTGATAAATATATCCAAGCTGACAATGCCATCAAGGCTCTTGATGCTAAAAAAGGTAATGTAACAGATGGTGAAATCCAAGCCGCTCAAGGTAAAGTTAACGAAGTTACAAATGAAACGAACAAACAAGCACTAAATAATAAGCTTGATAAAGTTCGTGAAGCTAAGGCTGATAAGGAAGCGCAAGACACAGCAGATAAAGCTATAAAAGTTCTTGAAGATAAAAAAGGAAATGTAACAGATAAGGAAATTCAAGAAGCTCAAACTAAAGTTGACAAGGTTAAGGATCTAACAGCTAAACAAAGTCTAACCTCTCGTTTAGACAATGTTCGTCAAGCAAAAGCTGATTTAGAAACAGCCGAAAAAGAGGCTATTGAAGCGGCAAAAGAATTAGTTAAAAAAGCAGAAGAATTACAAACTGAAGATGCGTACAATGAAGCTAAACAAAAAGTAGAAGTCTTAAAACCAAGTGGAGCAAAAACAGAATTAGAAGCTCGCTTAGTGGATGTGGATAAACTTATCAAAGCTGACAAAGCATTAGATACACTTGAAAAAAAGAATATTTCAGAAGTAACAGCGAAAGAATTAACTGATGCTGAAGCTTTAGTTAATAATGTTGTAAAAAATGAATGGAAACAAGAACTTACAAATCGTCTAAATGATTTAAAAACTAAAAAATTAGCTGATGATAAAAGAAAAGCAGAAGAAGCTAAGAAATTAGCAGATACAAAAGAAGCAGCTATAAACAAAATCAATGGACTTAATAAATTAAGCGAAACAGAAAAAACCGACCACATAGGTAAGGTTAATTCTTCAAATAAAGTTGAAGATGTTAACACAGCTCTACTAGATGCTCAAAAGAATAATGCTAAAAACATAGTTGCTGGATTAAATAAGCTTAAAGAAAATGAAGTAACGAAAGCAAATGAGGACATCAATAAAGCAACAGATGAAAATGCAATAAACGAAATAGTTAAAGCAGAACAAAAGCTTCAAACTGAAAGACAAAGTTTAGATGAATATAAGGATCAAGTAAGAAAAAAACTAGATAATCTAAACAATCTAACAGCTGAAGAAAAAGGAATCTATAACAAAGAAATAGATGAAGCAGCTACAAAAGAAGTGGCAGATACTATAGTTCTTGATGCACAAAAGGATAATGCGCAAAAAGAAATCGATAAAATGAATCTCTTAAAGCCAGATGAAGCAACTAATGCTAAGGATGCTATTCAAAATGCAGCAGATGAAAATGCGATAAAAGCAATTGTCGATGCAGCACAAGCTAAACAAAATGCTAGACAAGAACTAGAAGATTATAAGAACCAAGAGAAAGCTAAAGTAGATAAACTTGGCAAGCTAAATCAAGATGAAAAAGATGCTTATAAGGCTAGAATTAGTGGTGCAGAAACTAAAGAAGATGTTGATTCTATAGTTCTAGATGCACAAAAGGATAATGCCAAAAAGATAATTGCAAGCCTAGATAAACTTATTGACAGCGAAAGAACAAATGCAGATCAAGATATACAAAATGCAACTAATGTAGCTAAAATAAACGAAATAGTTAAAGTAGCTGAAGATTTACAAAATTCTAGACTATCTTTAGAAGAAGCTAAGATTAAAGGTAAAGAAATTGTAAATCAAGACAATATGAAATTCTTAACCCCAGAAGAAATAACAACATTTATCGCTAGAATTGAATCTGCAACTACTCCTGACAAGGTAAAAGAAGTTGTAAATGAAGCGACTGCATTAAATCGTTCTAGAGATTTAGAAAAAATTTTGAGTGATAAGAGAGAAGAAGCTATCAAAGAATTAGATGAACTTAAAAATCTTGAATCCTCTCAAATACAAATGCTAAAAACAAAAATTGCAAATGCTACTAGCCTAGATGAAATTGCCCAAATCATGGAAGAAGCTAGAAATCTCGATAGAACCAATAAGCTAAGAGACGATTTTACAAATTATTCTCTATGGAACTACATTCCAGCAATTAACAGCTACGAAACGAAGATAAATCCAACTCCTCTAGCAAAAGTGGCTGATAAGAAAGAGAAGAGCAAAAAGGTTGAAACCAAACCATATGTTTATAGATATGTAATAGGCAAAACGAAATTTTCAGAAAATCAAGATGGTACAAAAAATGAAAAAGAACTTGATGTGGCTCCATTCATTGAAAACGGAAGAACTATGCTTCCTCTTAGAGCAATAGCAGAATCTATCGGCATCAAAGTTAGTTGGGTGGATAGCACTAGAACCGCAATATTTACCAACGGCGATTTGGTAGCCGAAATTCAAATTGATGGAAATAAAGTTGTATTAAGCGATGGAAGAATTATCACTTTAGATGCAAAGCCTAAGATCGTAAAGGGTAGAATTGTTTTACCTATTACAAATGTATCTCTAATATTTGGTCTTACCAATGGTAACACTTCCGATGGAGAAGACCATAATATTGAATGGGATAGCGAAACTCAAAGCGTAATAATAAGAGTAAATAAATAGTAAAAGTTTATAATTTAATAAATTATATTTACTATAAAAAACACCGGAGAATATCACTCCGGTGTTTTTATGTACATAAGTTTAGATAAAAAACCAGAGAAAAAATCTCTGGCTTTTTTCTAATCTTTATTTCTTTGAATCTGCTGGAAAAACTTCCACTTCCTTGCCATTTATATATGCTTTGTCATCTTCAGTTTCAAAAGATTTAACATCGTCATATACATACCAATAATGGCCTAAAAATAATATTCTATTTTTTTCCATCTTTATCGGAAATTTCTTTCCATTTTCTAAATAATAAATTGATTTACCATCTTTTTCAAGATAAAAAAACAGTGGTCCATGCTTTTCATATTCGTTTGTCATCGGAGAAAATCCTTCAGCAAAACCTATGTATTTTACATCTGGATCATCACTAAATACTACCGGGTTTTTAATAATGCTTAGATTGAATCCATTAGAAGAACTTATATAATCACCTTCAAGATCATAAGACAATTTTTTTTGAGCATTTTGTGTATCTCTTTTCTCTTCCTTTTTTTCTTCTTTCTTTGCTGGAGCTTCTTTGTCTACTACTTCTTCTTTGAATTTTTTGGCATCGTATTTTGATGCGTCGCCTATTAGAACTACTCTGTTTTCCTTGTCCCAACCTACTTCTGTTCTAAGTGCTTCACTTATAAATCTAACTGGTACAAAGGTTCTTCCATTTATGATTTTTGCTGCTACGTCTAGTTTTTCTTCTTTTGCACTTTCTTCTTTATCGTATAGTTTTGCAATGTCTGAACCGATTGTAAGTTCAACTTTTGTTACTTTTGCGCCTTCTTTTTCAGTAGTGATTGTTACTTTCTTTTCTTCTTTGTTCCAATCTACTTTACTATCTAAGTTTTCTGATATAAATCTGATTGGCACTAGTGTTCTTCCGTTTTCGATAAATGGGTCTACATCTGTTTTTATATATGCTCCATTTACTACAAGGTATGTCTTTTGACTAGCGTATGTGTTTAAACTTAGTACTAATGCAAAGACACTTAGAATTACCATAATTTTGCTTATTTTTTTCATTTTCTCACCTCTAAGTCTATCTTATAGTCTTATATCTTTTGTGTCCATAGAGTATTGGAATAAATCAAAACAATAAAAAAGCGTAGTCACCTACGCTAAATTATTTTATATCTGATTTGACTACTAGGACTGATATTTTAGATGTATTGATTACTTTGTTTGATACTGATCCTAGTAGTGTTCTTGAGAATGCTCCCAAGCCTCTATTGCCTACGATTATTAGGCTACATCCTCTTTCTTCTGCCACGTTTACTATTTGTTCTGCCGCATTTCCCATTGTATGGAAGAGTTCTACTTTGTATGGATAGTCTTTTAAGGTTTCTTCCGCTTCTTTAAGTACATATTCTGCTCTTTCCACGTTTGCCTTGTCTATTTCCAAGGAATATGGAAAGTTGGTTGGATATTGTTCGAAGATGGATGTTTCTGATATTACTGTTAGAATTAGAAGTTCTGCTCCTAGTTTCTTGCCTATATCTTTTGCCACTTCTACTGATTTATTTGAACTCTTTGAGCCATCTACTGGTACTAATATTTTCATACTCTACCTCCTAGTACATTTATACCCAAATTTTTAACTTTAATTCAATAATGTGGTCAAATAAAAAGAAGTGTCTCATTTGAAACACTTCTCTATTTTTTATACCATCTTTCTTGGATCTACTATTTCGTCAAATTCTTTTTCTGTTAAATATCCAAGTTTTAAGGTTGCTTCTTTTAATGTGGTTCCTTCTTTGTGGGCAAGCTTTGCAATTTCTGCTGCTTTTTCATAACCGATATGTGGGTTAAGTGCCGTTACTAGCATTAGTGATTTGTTTAGATTTTCTTCTATTTTTTCCATGTTTGGTTTTATTCCTACTGCGCAATTCTTGTTGAATGATATCATTGCATCTGATAATAGTCTTGCTGATTGTAGGAAGTTATATGCAATTAGTGGAAGGAATACATTTAGTTCAAAATTTCCTTGTGATGCTGCAAATCCTATAGCTGCATCGTTACCCATTACTTGCACTGCTACCATTGTTAGTGCTTCTGCTTGGGTTGGGTTTACTTTGCCTGGCATGATTGATGAGCCGGGTTCGTTTTCTGGTATTATTAATTCTCCGATTCCACATCTTGGTCCTGATGCTAGTAGTCTTACGTCGTTTGCTATTTTAAGTAGGTCTGCCGCAAGAGCTTTCATAGCTCCGTGAACAAATACGATTTCGTCCCTACTGGTTAGGGCGTGGAATTTATTTTCTGCAGTTACAAATTTGTGTCCAGATTTTTTAGAGATTTCTTCTGCTACTTTAACTGGATAGTCCTTGTGAGTGTTAAGTCCTGTTCCTACTGCTGTGCCACCAAGAGCGATTTCTCTTAGTGATTCTTTTGCTGTAGCGATATAGTCTCTAGATCTTTCTAGGGATTTTCTCCATCCGCTTATTTCTTGTCCAAGGGTTATAGGTACTGCATCTTGTAGGTGAGTTCTTCCCGTCTTAACTATGTCCTTGTACTCTTCTTCTAATTTTTTAAATGTTTCTATTAGTGTTTCTACTGCAGGGATTACTTTGTCTTCTACTGCTATTAAAGATGCGATGTGAAGAGCTGTTGGGTAGGTGTCATTTGAACTTTGTGACTTATTTACATCGTCGTTTGGATGTAGAAGATGTTCTTTTGCGATTTCATTTCCTCTGTTGGCTACTACTTCATTTACGTTCATGTTGGATTGTGTTCCTGAACCTGTTTGCCATACTACAAGTGGGAAATGTTCTTCAAGTTTTCCTTCTAATATCTCGTCGCAAACTTCTGTTATCAACTCTTTTTTATTGTCTGGTAGAAGTCCAAGTTTATTGTTTGCTACTGCTGCAGAGTATTTAAGAATTCCAAATGCCTTTATTATTTCTTTAGGCATTTTTTCGTCGCCGATTACAAAATTTTGGTGAGATCTTTGGGTTTGAGCTCCCCAGTACTTGTCTATTGGTACTTGAAGTTCCCCAAAGGTATCATGTTCTATTTTGTACTTCATCTTCTAGCAACTCCATCTTTTCTAGCTGCATCTGCTACTGCTTCTGCTACTTTTTTAGAAACGCTTAGATCAAATGCGTGTGGAAGAATATTGTCTTCGTCAAGAGTTTCAACTGAATCTGCAATTGCACGAGCTGCTGCAAGCTTCATGTTATCAGTGATTTTCTTTGCTCTTACATCTAGTGCTCCTCTGAATAGTCCTGGGAATACTGATACATTGTTTACTTGGTTAGGGAAGTCTGATCTTCCTGTTCCAACTACTCTAGCTCCTGCACGTTTTGCTTCGTCTGGATAGATTTCTGGAACTGGGTTTGCCATAGCTAGTACTATTGCATCTTTGTTCATGTTTCTAACCATTTCTTCTGTTACGATTCCAGGTCCTGATACTCCGATGAAGATGTCAGCGCCGTTTAATGCTTCTGCCATTCCACCTTTAATTCCATGTGGGTTACATTCTTTTAAGATGTTCTTTCTGTATTCATCTTCGTAGTAGTCAGCTCCGATGATTCCTTTTCTTCCTACAAAGATAACATCCTTTGCACCTTCAAGTACAAGTAAGTTTCTTATTGCCATACCTGCAGCTCCTGCTCCAGACATAACTATTCTTACGTCTTCCATTTTCTTTCCTACTAGTTTAAGAGCGTTTAAAACTCCTGCAAGTACGACGATTGCTGTTCCGTGTTGGTCGTCATGGAAAACTGGTATGTCTAATTCTTCTGAAAGTCTATTTTCAATTTCAAAGCATTTTGGTGCTGCAATATCTTCTAGGTTGATTCCACCAAATGTTGGTTCTAAGTACTTAACTGTTTTAATTATTTCTTCTGTGTCTTTTGTGTTTAAACAGATTGGGAAGGCATCTACGTTTCCGAAGTTCTTAAATAGGATTGATTTACCTTCCATAACTGGCATACCTGCTTGACCGCCTATGTCTCCTAATCCTAGTACTGCTGTTCCATCTGTAACTACTGCTACAAAATTCCATTTTCTTGTAAGGTTGTATGCTTCTTCAGGGTTGTCTTTAATTGCTAAACAAGCTTCTGCAACTCCTGGTGTATAAGCAAGTGCTAAATCTTCTGCAGTTTCTGTAGCTGCTCTAGATTTAATTTCTAATTTTCCTCTCCATTCTCTATGGCATTTCATAGCTTTTTCTTTGTTATCCATTATTATCACCTCAGGTAACATTATAGCACAGTTCTCCTGAAAATGTTTCTTATACTTACAATTTTCAAAATTTTTTAGTAGCTATATAAATTGGATAAAATCAACATTTGCTTGACTTCCTAAGAAAAAAACAATAAACTTATATTATTAAATTTAAATGGTGATACATTGAAAATAAAATTTAGAAATTTTACGATTTTAATACTTGCTATCTTACTTGTTGGGTGTAAGGGAAACTATTTAAAAGAGGCGAAGCTCTCTATGACCGAGAGGGTCTACTCCTTCTACACCTTCGATAGCACAGAGGAAAAACTTCACAGCCTAGTGGAAAGCTTAGGATATGATGATATAAATTTAAAGCTTATAGATAAAACTATGAAGATCTTTGGAACTAAGGAATACATCGACGAACACGATGCGGCAATATTTGAAATTTCCACCATCATAATGTACTTAAATCCACAGATAAATGAGATTTTAATCTGCGAAGATGATGGAGATTCCTTCACTCTCTCCAGAAATGTTTTTGAAGAGCTCTTCTATGAGTTCGACAGAATAAGCGAGAAAAATCTAGAGTCACTTTTTAGATCCATAAGTCTTACTAGCAGACCAAAGATTGAACTTGCTCTTGCAAAGTCGAAGCTAAATTCGTCTTTTGAAAAGTACAAATACTTGGAGGGTAATTTCGACTACTGTGCCCTTAGCTACAGCGTGGTTGGATTTATAAAGGAAAGTGGAATATATAATTTCTATGTCTACTACAGATTTTCAAAATTCGATTTCTCTACTTCTATCTATGAAAAAGATCCTAAGGAAGCTCTGGTTAAGATTGGAATCAAATCGGACAGCCTCCTAAACTATGAAGAGGTTTCAAATGTATTAATTTCAGAAAGGGATATGGAAAAGGAGATTACCAACACCACGGATTTAAAAACCATCTCCAAAGAGCTTACAAAGAAGAATCGTGATGCAGCTTATAAAGAATATAAGAGAATTCATTCCGTAAAAAAATAATTAAACCTATGATTGTGCTTCAATCATAGGCTTTTTTATTTCTTCTTATATTTTTAAAAAATTTACTTATAAGTTTGCTGCATTCATCGCCATAGATGGAATACTCCACCTTTACTTTGTGATTTAGACCTTCTCTATCTAAGATATTTAAGTTCGATCCTGCAGCTCCCATGCGAGGACTCTTCGCTCCGATTACTAGTTTATCTATTCGAAAGAGTATCATTGCTCCGGCACACATGGCACATGGTTCAAGGGTTGTATACATCTTTGTACCTTCCAAATGATAGGTGCCAAGAGTTTTCGCAGCCATCTTTAGAGCCCTAAGCTCCGCGTGTTCTGTGGCGTCGTTTAATGTTTCTTTTAAATTATATCCATATCCTACGACCTTACCATGCAAAACTACCACTGCTCCTACAGGAATCTCTCCTCTCCTATAGGATTTCTTCGCCAGGTGGAGGGCTAGTTTCATGTACTTACTCGTATCTAAACTATTTTTTTCCAAGGTCTACCACCTCTTTTAGCACGTCTATTCCTCTCATCATCTTCTTTATATTTTTCACGTCTAGAATAATTATCTTTTCTTCTTGAAGTTTCTCCTTCGATTCATCTGTAATAAGGGATGTATTTATAAATAGAACTGGAATTATGGTTTTATAGATATTCGAAAACTCTCTTACCAATCTGTCTATTTCCCTTTGAGATAGCACTTCCACATCCTTGTACTTCTTAACCTCTACCGCAAACCTGCGTCTTCCTTTTTTGGCATAGAAATCAAATCCCATCTCAGTGTGATCGTAGGAATCGTCGAAGTCTTCCACCACATAGTCACATCTCAGTAGAGCCTTCTTCGCAAGTTCTTCCTCCGTCACCTCTTCGTTTAAAATTCTAAGAGATTTTAAAAGATTTTTCGGATATATTTTAAAGATAGCAGTACATTCTTCGTCTGTGTACTTAGTAGTTTTAAAATCAAAGCCTACAAGCATCCCATCAACCAAGGTAAAGTAACCATGGGCTATTGCGTTTCTAATGTGTCTAAGGAGACCGTTGGTGGTGGATTCGTCCTTGTACTTGGTGATAATTATCTTTTGAAAGTCTGGATCCACTTCATTTTTATAAAAATCTACCACCGATTTTGGAATATAGTCGAGCACCGCCACGTCTTCAACTCCAAGCTGCATATTCTTCTTCACTAGGTCGAAGGCAAACTCATCGAAATCGAGTGACAGCGCCATATCATTCTTAGGTGATTGAATAGAGTCTATGTTTGGCACATACCAAAGTAAATCTTCTACTATCGTGTGCATCTCGTCCGTCATCTTAGGCGGATATTCTCTATGTAGAATCGAGTATTTAACTGGATTCTTTATTTTTTCAAACTTAAACCCTGCGAATGATAGATCTGGTAAGCCCATGTTCCCTCCTTAAATTTAATTATAGCATATCAAATTTTAGATATCCTTTCCATTATTGATTTCATCGGGAATTTTTGCATTTTTTGAAATTTTTGATAAAATAAAACATGGAGGATTTATGAGAAAGAGAAAACCCAATATGTTTCTTAGAAGATTGGTATCACTTACCATACTTGGAATCCTTATTATGATGATTCCAGCCATGCTTCTAAACAAGGGAACGAACACTATTGAATTAAAAGAAAATTACATAGAATCCACCAAGCCTTTGGCAATCAGTGTAGCGAAAAAGAATGGTCTCTTCCCGTCGGTTACCTTAGCTCAGTCGGCGCTTGAGAGTAATTTCGGAAGGAGCGAACTATCTACTACATACAACAATTACTTTGGAATCAAAGCCAAAAGCGGTGGAGTTGAAATGGAGACGAAGGAGTACGAAAACGGAGTGGAGAAGTCCGTGCTTGAACCTTTTAAAAAATATGACTCAAAAAAAGCGAGTTTTAAAGATTACGGCAAACTCATCTCTACCGCTGCACGTTACGAAAAGGTAAGAGATGCCAAGGACTATAAAGAGGCAATCACTCTTATTCAGTCCTGCGGCTATGCGACGGATCCTAACTACGCAAAAAAGGTCATCGACATCATAGAAAAATATAATTTGATGGAGCTGGATAATGAATAGAAATCTTGGCTTCAAATTCAGAGTCATGTTCCTTATGATTGCAAGCGGGATTTCAAACGCCTACTGCGTCATGAATTTCAAAACGCCCATTACTCACCACACTGGCAATGCCACTGCAATCGCACTTTCCATCAACGACAAGGAAAGACTCACCTTTCTCCTTGCCATCTTTGGACTGTTCTTTGTAGGTTCTGTGGTGGGAACTTATATTACTTACGAGTATAATTTACGTCGTGGATTTATATGTTTGTCGGCCCTTGCTATTTTATCCTACTTCATAGGAGAATATGCAGTGTACCTACTTACATTTATTTTTGGATTTCAAAATTCCCTTTTTTTAAAGTACGAAGGTGCCCTTATAAGGAGCACACATATTACGGGATACTTGACAGATAGCGCAACCATCATAGGCAGATACTTGCGGACCAAGGATAGCACGAGACTTCATGTGAGTATATTTTTTCTAATATCTATTGGATTTTTTATTCTAGGTGGTATATTATATTTTTATGTAAAAAGTTTTAGCCAACTATTGGTAGCACTAATCTACCTAATCTTGGCTTTTATATGGAGGTAAAAATGGTAGTTTGTGAACTAACACTAGTTCCAATAGGAACAGAAACTACATCAGTTTCAAAATACATTGCTGGAGCATTGGATAGCATCAGCGACATGAAAAATATTACATTTGCACTTAACCCAATGGGAACAGTTATAGAAGCTCCCGATTTAGATACTATGTACGAAGCAATCAAAAGAATGCAAGAGTCCGTATTTCTAAATGGAGCTAACAGAGTCTACTCTGTTGTCAAGATCGATGACAGACGCGACAAAGAAAGATCCTTTATGGAAAAGATAGAATCCGTAGAAAGTAAAAGGAAGAAATGAAAAGACTTACAAGTTTAATCCTTGCAATAGTAGTTCTACTTTCTCCAGGCATTTCCTATGCAATGGATAATGTTCCGCAGAAAGAAACGAAAGTTACAGAGCCTCAGGAGATTAGAAACCAAAACATCTTCGTACCAACTTCCCATGGAGTGGATAGAGCGACCTACGAAGAAGCACTTCTCATAGATAAGCTAGACAAAAAATCTACCAACGAGCTTGCAAAGACATTTCTAATCGGAGACTATGAAACAGGAGAAATTTTGGAATTTAACGATATAGACGAAGTGGTAGCAATGGCTTCAACTTCTAAACTCGTATCCGTTTATGTGGTTCTAGACCAGATCAAAGCAGGCAAGTTGAAACTAGACGACCTGGTGACAATTCCACATGAAGCAGAAGTCCTACCAGGTTCATCCTACAAAATAAAAGAGGGAGATACAAAGACTGTAAAAGAACTTCTAACAGCAGCACTAGTTATATCTGGAAACGACGCCATAACTTCCCTTGCAATAAAGGTAGCAGGATCTACCGAAGCCTTTGTTGCCATGATGAACAAGAAGTGTAAGGATCTTGGCCTTACCAATGCCCACATGATAAATCCAACAGGGCTAACAGACTATTCAATCGAAGATTATAACAAGATGACCACTAGAGAGATGTTTCTCCTTGCAAGATTTATTATGAAGGAACATCCAGAAATCTTAGAATACACAAAGACGCCTTCAATCGTTGAAGCAGAAAGAGAATTTACAGCTTACTCAACAAATCCAATCCTCGGAGTAATTCCTGAAGTACAAGGGCTTAAAACCGGATACACTGGAGCAGCAGGAAGATGTCTTATAGCAACTGAACTAAAACCAGGAGACGGCAAGACCACCAAGGATCTAAGACTTATCACCATAACCACTGGATCGAAATCCGATTGGTCAAGATATGTAGTTGCAAAAAGAGTCGCAAATATCGCTCTAACCAAGTATGAAAATAGAATTCTCGGAAGCACCCATGCTCCTGTTACAACTATCGAAGCAGAAAATTCCCAAGAACCAAGCTACAATGTATATCAAGAATCGGAAGTTTCTTCACTAGTCCACCCAGAATCAAATGTGGAAAACGAAGTTCATCTAAACGAAATTGCAGCTCCACTACCTAAGAATACGGTAGTAGGTTCAATCACCTATACAGTAGATGGCAAAGAAGTAGGAGAATCAAAATTAATAATTAAAGAAGATATCCGCGAAAGGGGAATAATCAACAAAATTATGTCCATTTACAGAGAAATCTTCAAAAATATCGATAGAAATGCAGCATAAAAAACCTTCAATCGAAGTAATACCTTTGATTGAAGGTTTTTTTTGTATTTATTTTTTAGAAATTCCGACGTATTTTAGTAATATCAAACTCGCGAATTGAATAAATTAATTTTCTTTCTTCTTTAGTATATTTTCAATAAATTCAATGGCGAATTTTTCGTTTACCACATATCTTTCGAAGCCTTCGAGCCTATCCTTAAACTGTTCTTCAAGTTCCCTGTATCCTTCTTCTCTAAAATCGTAGTGATACTCCTTAAGATCTTTGTCAATTACCACGATTATAGGTTTGTTTTCGTAGATATCGTAGAACATCCTTATGATCTCCATATTTTCTCTCTCGTTGATCTGAAGAATCAATAGGGATTTGTAAAGTTCCATAATTCTATCGTCGTAGCCGCCCTTGAAAATAAGGATCTTTTCTCTAAGTTCAACTAGATCCACCACAACTCTCACCCTCGGCGGGTCAATTTTCATAAGTTCTTGGAATTTTTTAAAATCATTATTGTAAAATTCGTCAAGAGTTTTGATTTCTTCATCTACATTACTTGGATCCGTTAGGTAGATCATAGTACCTTCCTGCTCCATATGGTAGAGCATATCGTAAATTACCTTTACTTTTTCACCACAGTGGGGACAGGTGTATTCAAATACATCGTAGTTTAAAACTTTTAGCTCCATCTCTGGATCCACCCTCGTATTTATACTGGTGTAGATTTCTACATCAAAAGGTTTGTTACAATGTCCACATATCGCTTTTTCATTTAGTTTTTCTGTCATTTGCCACCTCTATAAGCATCTTTTCAATCCTCTTTGCAAGATTTGCCCAGGATTTTCCGTCGATTATATCCATGATATCTTTGCCAACTTTTTCTTTTCTTTCAGATTTTCTAAGTTGAGTTTCTATATTTTTCGCTAGCCTTTCTACATAGGCTGGCACTTCTTCTTCGCAAGGATTGTCCAAATCGTAGATGGTTGGAAGCTTCGTATAGAGAATAAGTCCTGACTCATTCACCTTGTCACCAAGTTCCGCCCTCAAACCTTCGATTTCAGATGTAACTGCATAGAGTCCTGTCGCCATTGCTTCTATGGCAATAAGTCCTAACGCCTCATAATAAGAAGGCAGAACAAATACGTCGCACTTCTTCAAATGTTTCGCCATGGTCACCTGGTCCTCAGCGTCATAAACTTTGAAGCCTTCTAAATTTTCTGCCAAGTCGTATAGTCTTCTCTTTTCTTCATCAGAAGTTGCGCCGATGATATGGTACTCTAGATTATCTAGATTTTTCTTAACCAATGGAAAACTTCTAGCGAGTTCATAGACTCCTTTTGATCTTGAAAGTTTACCTGCATAGCAGACTCTAAGTATGCCGTCGTCTAACTTTTCATAATTTCTATTGAAGATGTTTTGATTGAAACCACCGCCGACCAACTTTATTTTGTCCCTATCGTAGGAGAAAATTTCGTGAATCTTTTCAGATTCATTTGGAGAAACTGTAAAGATCATATCGAGATCCTTGATAGATTTGCATCTCTTTAAAAATCTTGGAAATCTTTCTAGCTGTCTAAGATCCGTACCATGGCAGAAGCAAACCACAGGAATATCTTTAAATACTTCTCTAACTAGGGATGATAGGAAGAAAATATGGTGTGTTATTACAAGGTCTACATTTTCAGTGTCTCTAATCTTTTCCAAAACATCTCTAAACACGCCAAGTTCTAAATCAATCATGTCCTCAGTCATCTCTGAATATATGGTGCTCTCGTAGGGCATCACGTCGCTCATACTGGCAATAGGAAATGGAATTCTCTCAGATTTAAATACAACAGGGTAGTGCTTACCTTCCATATCCACAGAATATGGTGCCTGCACTCCATAGAGAAGGATGTTTTCATGACCTTGTGCATTAAGTTCCTCAACCAAGTTTGAAAAATATACGCCACTTCCAGTCTTCATCGGTAGCTGAGCCAAAACGTTTAATATCTTCATAAATTCTCCTTTTATATCTATAATATTTTCAATCATTAAATATAGTTCTCAGCTCAGTATAGCACATTTTTAAAAATATATAAATTTATATGCTTAATCTAGTAAATAGGCTAATAATAAATTATACATACAAAAAAATATAAAAAATTAAACATTAATCTGGAGTTTGTCTTGCTAAAAAAAGAGACTCGACTAAACGAGCCTCTATATTTTTACTTTTATCTTGGTATTCTTTCAAACTTTCCTTGTTTTATTTCAAATCCATTGGTGTCAATATTAAATGAGCTTTCGCTATCATTATTCATGTGTACCTTAATAGTATTTCCTTGATACAAGAAAGTGTTGCTTGCACATATAATATCAGCGTATGACCACATTTTTTCGTTGACATCATTGAAGTTTATTAGGTTCTTACCATTCTTTTCAATATAATCCTTATCAACAAACCTATTATAAGCCTTGTTACAAATGGATACTACTTCTTCTCTAGTGATAAACTTATCACCATCATACTTAACCTTTCCTTCTTCATAAATCTTTAGCCAGCCTTCTTTGTATGCTGCTTCAATTTCACTTGTTGCCCAATGTCCAGCCTCTAGATTCATGTGATTACCGCTTACATTTGAAAGTTCTTGGAATCTCTTTAAAGTTGAAATCCATTCATTTCTTGTAATCTTCTTTTGTGGATTGAAGTTTCCATCCTTATAACCAGTAAACACTTTAGCTTCAGTTACTATTTTAATCGCTCTAGTGTACCATGCTTCTCCAATGTCCTTATAAGAAATTTTGAAATTATTATTGTAATTGTAGCCGTCTTCAATCAATACATTGGCTAAGATTTGTGCAGCTTCCGCACGAGTAAGACCATCCTTTGGTCTAAAATCACCATTGAATCCTTGTATATATCTTACTTCTTTTGAATAAGATTTATCAGAATTTTTTTCAACTTTATCTTGAAAATATGGTTCGCTTTTTATTTCTTTATATGTTTGGTTATAAAATCCATCTGGAATAATAGGATATCCAATACTATTAACTTTTGGAATATATGTTTAACTTTAATTTTCGCTTTTTTAGCTTCATATTTAAAGTCTTGCTCTTTTTGATGATTGTTTACACCATCTTCTGTTATTGTGATTCCTTTTTCTGCTTGACTTTTCCCAAGACTTTAAAATTTTCTATGACTTCTCTATACTCTTTTTCCGTAAGGTTCACATTTGTTGCACCCATTACTCCGTCATTTATTGCAACGGGAGTATTTGGAATTAAGATCATAAATTTATCGTGAAGTTCTCTAAGCTCTTTAGAACCTATTTGTGGCGCTACTGATATAAATATCTTGCCAGATTTTATACTTTCTACTTCTTCTAAAATCTCTGGATAAGAGCTGTGTGGCGTTGCTAAAACTATGACATCACTATCTCTTACGATTTCTTTTAAGTCTTCGTAAACTTTTATATTTTCTCCTGAAAATTCTATCTTTCTTCTATTATATGCGGACACTGGACATCTATTTGCAAATCCTCTTACCAAGGCTTTGCCCATATGGCCAAGTCCAACTACTGCTATTTTCATCTCTCACCTACTTTATAAAATAATTTAGTACGATTCCAAGCACTGCTCCCATGCCGATAAGTTTTAATAGGTTTACCTTTTTATAATATAAAACTAAGCCTAGAGCAAAGCAAACTGCTGCCGGTATACTAATATTTACAAGGTTATATCCATTTGGAAATACGGACTGAGAAAATAGTGATATGGCAGTAATTAAGATCAGTGATACCACTCCAGCCTTGATTCCATTTAGCATCCAGTCGAGAAGTTTAAATGTTTTTTGCTTAGAAAATAAAAAATATCCAAGTATCATCATTAGGATAAATTGAAATGTGACAACTCCCGCTGTGGCAAAGATGCTTCCCATTATTCCTCCCACCTTTTGTCCAACAAAGGTTGCAGAATTTATAGCAATAGGTCCTGGAGTCATCTGAGAAATGGAGATAAGATCCAAGAACTCTTGTGGAGTCATCCATTTATTTTCTTTAACGATGAATTCATTTATAAGAGGAATCATTGCATATCCACCGCCAAACGCAATCATGCCCATCTTTAAAAACATTAGGTAAAGTTTTAAAATCATTTTCTACCTCCTATTCCAAAGACTATTATTCCTGATAATGCAGAAAAAACAATTAAATATACTGTGTCAACTTTTGTAAACATGCCCACTAAGAATATTATTGCCATGACTATAGATGAAAATATCGGATATTTTTTGTATGCGGTCTTGCCCATTCTAAGTACTGTTATAAAGAGTACGGCGGAGATAATGCCGCTTATACCAAGAAGGGCTGATGAGATAAAGAAATTTTCTCTAAATTCTGTGTAAAATTTCGCCACCAAGGATAGGATGATTAAACAAGGTAGAGTGGATGCAACGAGTGCAACTACTGCTCCGGCAGGACCACACACTTTGTAACCGGTAAGTATTGATGTAGAGATTGCCATTGCTCCTGGTCCTCCCTGAGCCAAGGCAACTATGTCAAGCATATCATCTTCAGAAATGGCTTTTAAATCTTCTACAAAAATATCTTTTATAATAGGTACAATTGTGTATCCACCTCCGAAGGTAAGAGCATTTATTTTAAAAAAAGTAAAAAAAAGTTTAGTTAAGCTGATTTTCTTCATTTAACACCTCATTTGAATTATATCACAATAAAATTTTAAAAATAACTTGGGTTTAGTTATTTAAATGAGGTTAAAGAAGATCTAAATAATCTCCGTAGCCTTCCTTTTCCATGTCTTCCTTTTTTATAAATCGAAGGCTCGCTCCATTTATACAGTATCTAAGTCCTCCAGATAGGATTGGACCATCAGGAAAGACGTGACCTAAGTGTGAGTTAGCCTCCTTGGATCTAACTTCTGTCCTTCTCATGCCGTACCTTTCGTCTAGGACTTCTTCTAGTTCCACGCCTTTTGCAGGCTTGGTAAAAGATGGCCATCCACAAGACGCATTGAACTTGTCCTTTGAGGAGAAAAGCACTTCTCCAGATACGATGTCAACATAAATTCCGTCGCGAAACTCATCGTTAAGTGGCGAAGTGAAAGGTCTTTCCGTTCCATTATTTTGAGTAACCTTGTAGGATACTTCGTCTAAATTTTCTATTTCTTTTGTAAAATCTTTTTTCATAAGTCCTCCAGATTATTATTAATATATTTATTTAATACCATTTCAATAAAAAAGACAACCTCTATGGTTGTCAGTCATTTATTATTTTATTTTCTATAAAAGTTTTGAAATCTTCCTTGGTCATTTCGCCACTTGCAAGGGCTAGTCCGAGTTTAATAAGGTCTTCATCCTTCCAATCAACCTCGTAGGAATTTTCTTTTAAAAGCACAGTTAAAACAAGAACTCCTATTCTTTTATTTCCATCGATAAAAGAATGATTCTTAACCAAGGAATAACTAATGTTTATTATTTTGTCTAAATCATCTGGATAAAGCTCCGCTCCACCAAAGGTTTGAAATGGTGAATTAATAGAAGATTCAAGAAGCCCCAAATCTCTAATTCCCTTGCTTCCCCCAGATTTTTCGATAAGCATTTCGTGGAGTTTAATTATTAAATCTACGGAAGGTTTTTTCACTTTGCCAACTCCTTAAATGCCAAGATATGTTCATCTACGAAGTCTTCTGCATCTTTTAAAATTCTATCTTCACTATTTAAACTTACGGCAAAAGGAATTGACTGCTCCCTTATCGCCTGCCTTAAAAATATATTTACTGCGCTGGATAGATTGAGCCCAAGTTCATTGAACAATTTGTCCGCCTCGTTCTTTAAATCTGAATCTACTCTTATACTTATAGTTGTACTTGACATAGTATCCCTCCTTAAATAAATTATAACATTTTTTATGACAACGTCAATACAGAGTAACACATAACACTTTAAAAATTCCTTGCCTTCAAACTTTAATAAGTCATGATATAATATTAATAATAATATTGGAGGTTACTATGAAAAATAATAAATCTAATACATCTATAGAAAAAATAAATAAAGAAAAAGAAAATTCGAGGAAGAGCAACCTGACCTTCGGGGTAATTTCCATACTTATTCCCATAGGTGCAGAGTTTTACTTCGGCAAGAGTCCATATATGGAAAGCACGACCTTGATGATGATTTTGTGGATGTTTGTAAACTATATGTTTCTAACTACCACCTATCAACTCATCATAAACTACACGCCAATTATGACTCTAAAGGGTCTAACCATGAGAAAGACGAGGTTAAATTTAAATCTTCTTACCTACTATGCGGCGATCGTATTTTTTAACTCATACTTTCTCTACAATCTCTATACCAGAGATAATATAATCATCTCAAGGCTTGCAAATCCGATCCTTATGGTGATGGTACTACTAACATTTTTTATAAATCTATACAGCGGCATCTTTCCAAAGATTACAAAGAAGGACAATGTCACTCTCTATGATGTAAGTGACAAGCTTCCATTTAGAAATGGTCGTGAAAAGGTGGATGTGCTCGTTGGGATTTATGAAGGCGGCCTTGTGGTTGGGATCAATAAATTTAGATTTTCTACTATTAATAATATTTTTGAAGATAAGGACACCTTGGTCATCCGTGGCAAGGATGAAGAGGGCGCTTATAGGGTAAATATTTCTGCTCCGAAGACCAAGTACATGATGAAAAATTATATAAAAGCAGCAGAAGATTTGAAACTTTTAGCGAAGGACGTTATAAATATTTCTTACGAAAATCAATAATATTTACACGAGTTTTACACAAAATATATGTTTGTAAAATTGTGGATAATGTGGATAAGATTGGGGATAACGGAATTTCAACGTTTATAACTGTTGATAAAAAATGTGGATGGATTTTAAAATTATTTTAAAAGTCCATCCACTTTTCATATGCGCTATCTAGCTTAATTACTAAGTTTTCTCGCTCAAGGCTAAGTTTATTTATAGTTTCAAAATCTCCCTTAAGGCTTGCAGTTGAGAGATCTTCATCGATTGTGGATAATTTATTTTCGATTTCCACAATTTGATTTTCCAGCTTTTTAAATTCTTTCTCACGCTTTCTTTTTTCTTCTCTTTTCTGTCTCTCTTCTTTTTTTATTTGCGCTCTTTCTGTCTTGGAAATATATACTTCTTCTTCCTCTTCTTCTGCGGTGGTCTTTTCCAAGAAATAATCGTAGCCGCCTAAGTATTCCGTCATTTTATCTTCTTCCATGTAGAGAAGTTTGTTTATGACATGGTTTAGAAAATATCTGTCGTGGGAAATCGCAAGGATTGTGCCTTCGTATTGAAGCAGTGCATCCTCAAGGGCTTCCTTCGAGTCAATGTCCAAATGGTTTGTCGGTTCGTCAAGAAGTAAAAAGTTTGAGCCTTTTAAAATTATCTTTAAAATGGCTACCCTCGCCTTTTCTCCACCGGAAAGTTCTCTAATGGTCTTTAAAATATCATCGTCTATAAATAAAAACTGTGCCAGGTATTTTCTGATTTCTGAATATTTTAATTTTGGATACTCGTCCCATATTTCGTCTAGCACTGTGTTGTCTAAGTCTAGATCTCTCATCTCTTGGTCGAAATATCCAATGTCCACATTGGTTCCAATCTTAAATTCGCCACCGAAATCTTTTATTTTTCCGGTTATGATCTTAAAGATTGTAGATTTACCGATTCCATTTGGTCCCGTTAGACCGACTTTGTCGCCTTTTTGCACGTTGAAAGAAATGTTTTTAAAGATTTCTCTATCGTAGGTTTTAGATAGATTTTCTACGTTTAAAACTTCTCTACCTGATACTCTTTCAACAGGAAATTTGATATCCACCACTTGATTTTCTTCTGGAGCCTCAATCCTCTTCACCTTGTCGAGCATCTTTTGCCTACTCTTTCCCTGTCTTATGAATCTTGCACGACCAAGTCCAAGGTATCTTTCGATAATCTGTTCCTGTCTTTTTATTTCTTTCTGTTGATTTTCGTACTGACTTTTTCTGATTTCAAGCTGTTTCTTTCTCTCTTTTGCGTAGTATTCGTAGTTTCCGTTAAATGTAGTAAGTTTTAGTTCATCTAAAAGCACGATCTTATTTACGATATTATTTAGAAAATATCTGTCGTGGGAGATGATTATTACAGCTTTTTTATACTCTCTTAGGGCTCTTTCCAAGAAATTTATAGATTCAATATCGAGATGGTTCGTCGGTTCATCTAGAAGTAAAAGATCTGGATTTTTAAGGATTAAATTCGCAAGGGAAAGTCTCGACTTCTGTCCTCCTGAGAGCTCAGAAATCTTTTTGCCGAATTCATCTTCAGAAAAGCCAAGTCCTATTAAAGTGCCTCTAATCTTAGATCCTACACTGTATCCGTCGAGTTTTTGGTACTCGTCGCTTATCCTTTGGTACTCTTCCATTACATCGGATAGTTTCTCTTCATCATGCATCTCGCCTTCAAGCTCGCGAAGTTTCTTCTCAAGGGCGAATACCTCTTCGAAATTTTCTTCCGCACTCTCGTAGATACTCTTTGTTAAATCCTCAAATGGATTTTGTTTTAAATATCCTATGGTAAGACCCTTGGTCTTTATGATGCTGCCGTCGTCGTAGGAAAGTTTATCTGTAATTATATTAAATAATGTGGTCTTGCCAGTTCCGTTACTACCGATAAGACCTACCTTATCATTATCTTCTACTATTAGAGATGCTCCGTCAAAGATCACTCTTTCAATAAATGATTTTTTTAAATTTGAAATATTAAGTATTGCCATATTGCACCTCAGATAAATATTAACACATTTTTCCTATCTGTAAAAGCGATTAAATAGGTTAATGGCTTAGAAAAAACTATTTCAACAAATGAAAGCTTTTATAAATTTTAAATTTTTGTTATAATAATAACATAACGAGGAGGCGAATATGGAAAAAAGAATATCAGAGTCGGTAATCAGAAGACTTCCAATCTATCATAGATACTTAACAGAGTTAATTGATGAAAATATTGAAAGAATATCTTCTTCCGAACTTTCAAATTTAACTGGTTTTACTGCTTCCCAAATCAGACAGGACCTAAATAACTTTGGAGGGTTTGGCCAACAAGGTTACGGATACAATACACAGGCGTTGAGAGATCAAATAGACAAGATACTAGGAATAGATAAGGTATATAATGCAGTTTTAATTGGTGTAGGGCATTTAGGAACTGCCATCGCAAGCTATCAAGGATTCTCAGATTCTGGATTTACTCTAAAGGCTTTATTTGATACAGGAGAAAAGGTTGGTTCTGAAGTTGATGGATTGAAGATAAGACCATATAAAGAACTAGAGAATTACTTGGAAAACAATTCAATAGACATAGGAATTGTTGCAGTTCCAAAAGATGTTGCCGAAGATGTTATAGATAAACTTCTGAAACATGGAATAAAAGGAATATGGAACTTTGCGCCGTTGGATATAACCACAGATAAGGCTGTAGTTGAAAATGTAAGGCTAAAAGATTCACTTTTGACACTTGGCTACTATTTAAAAA
>CAMYEJ010000004.1 GCA_947254665.1 uncultured Peptoniphilus sp. | reverse complement strand
AATTAAACTAGAGGTGATTATATGAAAAGGCTACTTACAATATTTTTGATGGCATTAATTATTTTTACAAACGCTTATGCAAAGGATGACATACAAGTATTTTTAGAAACTCCTACCATGTTACAAGCGAAGAAGGGAGACAATTTAAAATACTCAATAAACATAAAAGTTCCAAGCGAAGCGAAGAAAGCATACAAATCCTTTGTAGTAACTGTACTTATAGATGAAAACTTGGACGTGAGAGCCAGTTCTCTAGTAGGTGTAGCTGAAAAGAAGGACTCTATTGAGCTCAAGAGCACCAAGGTAAAAAATGACAGCCAAGCTCTAATTACACTAGCTGTTATGAATATAGATGCGATTGGAAATACAGATCTTGTTAAGATTCCGCTGGACTGTGTACTTAAATCAGATATTGGAAAGGTGGATGGACTTAAAAATTCTGTAATTCTAACTTCTGTTGGCATGGATGGTAGCGAAAGCACAGATCAACAGAGTTTTGTCGCTCAGACTCCAAGCACTCAGGCAACTCTTTCTGTAAATCCAATTAAAGAAGGGGATGCAAATGCAAATGGAAAGGCAAATCCAAAGGCAAAGATTAGTGCCACTTTAAATGGAAAATCCATCGGAGAGGTAGTAGCCGATGACAACGGATCATTCACCATGAAGCTACCAACTATTACTGCAGCACAAAATATAATATTTAAATCAGTCTACACAGCTTCTGGAAAAGAACAAAATGCAGAAGTTGCCATCGTAGTTGAAAAATCAAACGCAGTAACAGAAAAAAAAGTAGAAAATAAAGTAGAAAATAATAGAGGAAATTTAAATACTAAGGAAGAGTTACAAGACTATTTAAAGTTTGCAGAAACTTTGGACACCAAAGGTCTTGGCATGGAAAGTCTACTTAAATTCCAAGCAGCTCTAGCTACTGGTAAGTATTTAGAGATAAAATCCACTATAACACCAGATGAAATTAGAAATACTATAAAAGATCTAGATGATGTGATTAGAGAAATTAGATCTCCATATATGGCAGGAATTGAAAAAGATACTTTTAAGGTAGAATCCTACATGACAAGAGGTCAAGGAGCATTTATATTTGCGAAGATTGTAAATGGAGAAGCGCCAACATCCATCTACTCAACATTTAAAGATGTTCCACAAAAGATGTGGTACGCAGAAGCTATAGGATTTTGCGAAAGAAATGGAATCATATCAGGCTACGAAGATAAGACCTTTAAACCTGAAAAACAACTTAAGAGAGCTGAGTTTGCAATGATAGTATATCGCTACCTCGGCTACAACGAAAACTATACGAAACAAAGTTTCAGTGATGTTAAGCCTGGTTACTATGCCTTTGATGCAATAAACACCCTTAAAGATAGAGGAATTTTGACAGGAAGTCTAGACGGGAAATTCCATCCAGAAGCCATGATTAAAAGAGGGGAAGCAGCTACTATAATCAACAGAGCACTAAGAAGAAATCCAAATGTAGAATTTTTGAATAAGTATGGAAACAATCCATTCAAAGATTTGAAGAAGAACCATTGGGCATACTATGAAGTCTTGGAAGCTACAGGAAATTAATTAAACATGAAAGAACTACTTTTAAAATACTATGACCTGACGATTATGGTCCTTCTATTTGTAGGACTGTATATAATTTTAAAGATAATTAACTATTTTAAAGAAAAGAATTTTGAAAAATATATAAAGAGTAGAGCCTTTATAGGTCGCGGCGAAAAATTAGACATCAAGAGGGATTATGACATAGTCATGAAGGCGCAGGAACTTCTAGATTTTGATTTCAAAGTGGACAGTACCACCTTCTATGACTTAAATCTCCTCGACTATATTAAGAGAATAGATTATTCCATGTCCACCATGGGAGCATCTAGCCTCTATGTAAGGACTAGAGAAGCTCGCCCTATCTTAAAGGATCTCGATACTTTGAGATATATTAGAGAAAACGAGGAAAAAACCACGAGCCTTATGGCGAAGTTTTTATCCTTTGGAGAGATAAAAAATAAGGAACTATTCACACTTTTAAAAAATGGAATAAAAGCGAAATTTAACTTTGAACTATATGTAAAATTTTATCCGATTATTGCAGCCGTCGTAGTTGGAGTATTCTTTGTAAGTAAAATTTCTTTCTTGGCAGCAGTTACCTTAATTTTGGCAACAAACGCCATAATCACCAAGGACATCTCCAAGAAGACCCAAGGCGCATCCAAGATGTTAACCATGCTCGGCAAATTTTCAAAACTTGGGATAGACGTCCTAAAGACGGACTTGGAACTAGAAAGCATAGAAAGATTAAAAGATTACAAAACTCTTTTGAAGAAAATAAATAGAAAGACTGGATCTTTTTACAACAAAGTTGGTCTGGATACGGACATCTTCTATGAACTTATAAGCACCATAACCCTTCACGAGGCGATGCTATTTTTAAATATCAAAGATTTGGTAAATGAAAATAAGGAAAATTTGTGCAAATTATACTTTATTTTAGGGGACATAGATAATGAAATCGCACTTTCTAACCTTTACTACAATCTTGATTTAGTTTGTAAAGCTGATGTTGTAGATAAGACTGAAGATATATCTATCGAAGGAGAAGAACTCCACAACCCGATTATCTATTTAAAAGACCAAGAAGAATCTGTGGGAAATACTTTTAAATTTACAAAGGATATCCTTCTTACTGGATCCAACGCATCGGGAAAGAGTACATTTTTAAGAACAATTGGAATAAATCACTTGATGGCGAAGACTCTTGGATTTGTAGTTGCAAAGAAATTTAAAACAGTGGACACAGATATTTTAACCAGCATTGATATCAAAGACTCTATAGAGGAAAAGACCAGTTATTTTATGGCTGAGGCAAAAACCATAAAGAAGATGATAGATAACCCAGGAAATATATATCTTTTGGATGAGGTATTTAAGGGTACAAATACAATAGATAGAATATCTGCGGCAAGTGCCACCTTGGATTATCTGTCCAAACAGGGATTTGTAGTAGCAGCTACCCACGATATAGAACTTACAAACATTCTTGAAAAAGATTTCTGTAACTATCATTTCGAAGAGTTGGTTACAAAAGACGAAATAAAATTTGATTACAAATTAAAAGAGGGAAGAGCAGCTACAAGAAATGCCATAAGAATTCTAGAAATGTATGACTATCCAGAAATAATCACCAAAAAAGCTAGAGAAAGATCGGAGGAAAGATGAAAGTAATTATAATTGGCGCGGTAGCAGGAGGAGCATCGACAGCTACCAGGCTAAGAAGATTAAACGACGAAGTAGAAATAAAAATATTTGAAAAAGGGCCATATCCATCTTATTCAAACTGTGCAATCCCAAATTTTTTAAGTAGAGATGTAAAGTCTTACGAAAACTTGCTATTAAACAGCCCAGAAAGTTTCAAGAGTAGATTTAATATAGATGTAGAAGTAAATAGTGAAGTTACAAGGGTATTCCCAGAAGAAAAGAAGATTGAAATAAAATCCGAAGGCAAGACCTACACAGAAGACTACGACAAATTAGTGGTAGCAACTGGAGCAGAAGCAATAGTACCTTCATTTATAAAGGGAGTGGACCTACCACATGTGTTCACAGTTAAGACTGTGCCAGATGCGGTTAAGCTAGACAAATTCCTAAGAGAAAACGAAAAGAAGAAAGTAACCGTAATAGGTGGAGGATTCATCGGTCTAGAAGTTATGGAAAATCTAAAGAGAGCCGGATTTGAAGTGAGCTTAGTTGAGGCTACAAACCAAGTTATGGCTCCAGTAGACTATGAAATTGCAACCATCATCCACAAAGAAATCTATGACAATGGAGTTAATCTATATTTAGAAGACCCGGTATCAGAAATAACAGAAAAAGAAGTAATTTTAAAATCTGGAAACAGAATCGAATCCGATGCAGTAGTCCTAGCAATAGGAGTAAGACCTACTTCAAAAATTCTAGAAGTTGCAGGGGCAAAGGTGGACGACAGAGGCTACTTAGAAATCAGTGATACCTACGAAACTAGCTTAAAAGATGTGTATGCAGTTGGAGATGTGGTTAAGAAAGAAGACTTCATACTTGGTGGGCTTACAAACCTTGAACTGGCAGGTCCTGCACAGAAACAAGCGAGATCTCTCGCAGACCATTTAGCAGGCAGAAAATCTAAACCAGTTTCAGTAATAGGAAGCAGCGCGGTAAGAGTATTTGATTTAAACATCGCCTGCACAGGACTAAACGAAAAGAAATTAAAAGGTAGTGGAATAGAATATGAAGCATCCTATGTAATCCCAATGGACAAAGTGGGAATAATAGGAGGAGCAAATCCAATATTTATGAAACTAATCTTCGATAGAGATGGAAAAGTGTTAGGAGCTCAAGCAGCTGGAAGAGGAACGGTGGACAAGAGAATAGATGTAGTTGCTGCCTATATAAGGATGAATGGGAAACTAGAAGATCTATACGAATACGAACATGCCTATGCACCATACTTCGCACCACCGAAAGATGCTGTACATCTAGCGGCGATGGTAGGACAAAATATTTTAAATGGCGATGTAAGATGTGTAACCATGAAGGACTTAAGATCGCTTTATGAAGAAGGGGCATATATAGTAGACGTAAGAGAGAAGAATGAATATGAAAATGGCCATATAAAGGGTGCCCACAACATTCCTTTAACAGAGATTAGAAATAGGATTGACGAAGTGCCTAAGGATGTACCAGTATATCTACATTGTAGATCATCACAAAGATCCTACTACGCCTACACATTCCTAAGAGAAAATGGATACAAAAATATCTACAATATTCAAGGTTCATACCTATGGTTCTCCCTATACGAATACTTTGACGATTTGAGATTAAATAGGGAGCCGATATTTACAAAGTATAATTTCAAGTAAAATTTAATTCAAAATACAAAAAAGCAGAGAGAAAATCTTTCTGCTTTTATTTTTTTGAACAAGAAATTTAATAATATTATGTTGAATTTTTATAATTTTAAAAAATATATAGAAACTCATATGTCTTTATTTAGAAAACTTCAAAAATATTATAGTGCAAACGTTAGATTATAGCCATTATACTGATTTTCACAAAAATATTTTAGAGTTTAATGCAATAATGTTTAGAATTTAAGTCCCTTAGATGTTATAATAATAGTGAGATATTTTATTTAGATCTCAATTCCAATTTAGGATTTATGATAGATGGAGGTGAGGGTGTGACAGATAATGCTCTTAGTAAGGTTAAGTCTGCTGAAGAAAACGCTTCAAAAATAATTGAAGAAGCTAACGAAACTGCGGAAAAGATATTAAAAGAAGCCAAGGATAAGGCGATAGAAGAATATAATAATATACTTAAATCTGCAGATGAAAAGAGAACAGAGATTATGAAAGAGGCTAAATCTTATGCAGAGAAAGAAGCTGAGCCTATTATTAAAAATTCAAGAAAGGCTTGCGAAAAAATAAGGCACACAAATAGAGATGCCTTACAAGATGTAGCTGATCTTATAGCAAAGAGGTTGAGTAATGGCAATAGTTAAAATGAGTAAATTTCATCTATTCATTCTCTCCAAAGACAACAATGAACTTCTAAAGGCATTGCAAAGACAAAATCTTGTAAATTTCAATGACCTTGAAATCAAAGAAGAAGATCAGGACTTTTTAAAAAAGGTTCCTATTCCACAAGAACTGGTTGGTCTTGATGAAACAATTACCAACTCTAAATGGGCGATAGATCTTTTGGAAAAATATGAAGTAAAGCCTAGCATGTTAGAATCTCTAAAGGAAGGTCAGAAGACCTACACCGTTTCAGAGTTAAAAGAAGAAGCTAGGGAATTTCCATTCAGAGAAAAATTTTCCGAATTAAAAGCTCTAGATGATAGAAAAAACAAAGTTCTTCAAGAAATAGAAAATATGAAGACCAGAGTAAATGAGCTAAGCCCTTGGTCCGATGTGGAGCTAAGAATAGATGAACTGAAAAGATTCAAAGATGTAAAGATAATCCCTGGAAATATCCCAGAAAAGTTTTTAGAAGATTTTAGAAAAGATATAAGTGAAATCGAGTTTGCCGATTTAAAAATATATGACCTAAAAGATAAGATGGCATATGGAATAGTTATTTACTACAACGAAGATAAGACGAAAGAGGAAGTAACTGAGCTTATAAGACTTCACGCATTTTCTCAAACAGATATTAAAACTAAGGGAAATGTAAGGGATGAGATTTCAAAATTAAAAGAAGAAATCAAAGTAAAAGAAGATGAGCTTGATGAGGTAGAAAATGGTGTAAAAGTATTTGCGAAAGACTTAGAGGGCTTCAGAGTGTTACACGACTATCTAAGACAAAAAAGGATTAGGCTTATCGCAGAAAATAACTTTGTAAGTACAGAAAAAGTAAATATAATTGAAGGTTATGTACCTACAGAAAGTATTCCGGAATTAGAAGAGCTTCTAAAGAATGTAACCAATGGAGATTACTATTGGACCTACGAAGAAGCTAGTGTAGAAGATAAAAATGTACCTATAAAATTAAAGAACAACAAGGTAGTTAAGAACTTCGAAATGATGACAGAGATGTACTCTATGCCACAGTATGGAGAGATCGATCCAACTCCATTATTCG
This sequence comes from uncultured Peptoniphilus sp., assembly GCA_947254665.1. Lineage (GTDB taxonomy): Bacteria > Bacillota > Clostridia > Tissierellales > Peptoniphilaceae > Peptoniphilus_B. The sequence continues at coordinate 16,060 of CAMYEJ010000004.1, read as the reverse complement.
CACCGTTTTACTTTATATTCAGTGGAATAATGATTGGGGATGCAGGATACGGTCTATTGGTATTTATCATGACAAGACTTGCCCTTAAACTCTTGAAGCTAAACGAAGCAACCAAGAAAATGGTAAGTTTTATCTCCTATATATCAGTAAGTACGATTATATGGGGACTTATATTCGGATCATTCTTCGGAGATGCGGTAAAACTACCGGCACTCATAAATCCGAGTGAAGATTACTACCTCATGATAGGTATGTCACTACTATTAGGTGGAATACACCTATTCTTCGCACTGGGAATCAAAGCTTATATGAATATTAGAGATAAGAAATTCCTAGATGCAATATATGACGTAGGATTTTGGTACATGGCTGTAATAGGAGCTATCGTATTTATTATAGCAATGGCTCTAAAACTAAGCCCTACAATTACAAATATCGGTAAATGGTCACTGATCCTAGGACTTATAGGAATAGTCTTAACCGGTGGAAGAAGCGAAGATTCAGTAGGAGCAAAACTAGGCTGGGGACTTTACTCAGCATATGGAATCACATCCTATATAGGTGATTTCGTTTCATATTTAAGACTTATGGCACTAGCTCTAGCAGGAGCGTTTATAGCCATAGCGGTAAATATGATTGTAAGAATGTTATTTAGTGGAGGAATAATTGGCATAATAGCTGGAAGCATAATATTTGTAATCTTCCAACTATTCAATGCTTTTCTTTCATATCTATCTGCATATGTACACACAGCAAGACTAACATATGTAGAGATGTTTAATAAATTTTACGAAGGTGGCGGAAGGCCATTTAAAGAAATGATTGCAAAATCAGAATACTTTAATATTAGGGAGGAATAAAATGTCAGAATTTTTTATAACTAATGGTGGAATGATCCTAGGTGGTATAGCGGTAGCTATAGCAGTATTTGTAAGTGGTATCGGATCAGCTAAAGGTGTAGGAATGGCAGGGGAAGCTGCTGCAGGAGTAGTAATCGAAGAACCAGAAAAGTTCGGTAAGTCACTTGTACTTCAACTTCTTCCAGGAACTCAAGGTCTATATGGATTCGTAATCGGTCTATTTATGATGATGAGACTTACTCCAGATATGAGTTTTTCAAGTGGTCTTCTTTTAATCGCTGCATCACTTCCAGTAGCACTAGTTGGATATCATTCAGCTATTTGCCAAGCAAGAGTAGCAGTAGCAGGTATCAATATCCTTGCTAAAAACGAAGAACAACAAGCAAAAGGTATTATCTACGCAGTAATGGTTGAGATGTATGCTATTATCGCATTTGCTGTTTCATTCCTTATGATGACTCGTATCTAATAAAGGAGTGAGATTTTGTCAAATTTAGATAATATAACTAGTAAGATTATCGAAGATGCAAAATTAAAAGCTGAAGAAATAATAAATGTCGCTAAAGACTCTGCAGAAAAAATAGTAGAAGATAAGATCCTTCAAGGAGAAAAGAAGAAGGCTGAAATCATCGAAAACTCAGAGAAAGAAGCGAAAACTCTAATTGACAGAAAACTCTCAAAACAAAATCTTGAAGTAAGGGATGACCTTATTTCTGCAAAACAAGAAGTAGTTAATCGTGTAATAGACATGGTTAAGTACAAACTAAATAATCTAGATGACAAGACCTATATTAATTTTCTTAAAAAGTCACTTTCTTCATTTGAAGGAGATGATTTAGAACTAATAGTTCCAGAAGACAAAAGAGAACTTGTAAAGAAAGAAAATCTAAATATAAGACTATCTGAAGATGAAGCCATAAGCTCTGGTTTTGCAGTGCGTGCAGAAAACATGTACTATAACAATGATTTTGACGGAGTAGTTGAATCTATAAGAGATGATCTTACTATAGAGATTATGAATAAATTATTTGAAAGTTAGGTTATTATGAAAAGAGAATCATTTATCCAAGCTTCTGCAACTATAAGAGTAAGAGAAAAGAAGCTACTAAACAAAAGCTACTTGAATAGAATTATAGATGCAGCAAGTCTTGAAGAAACACTTAGATTTCTTCTAGATTCTGATTATCAAACCTACATCAACAGTCTTAAGAGACCGGAGGACTATGAAGTAGCTCTATCCGCAAGAAATGAAGATTTCTTAAAAGAGCTATATAGTATAAGTCCAGACAGCATACCTATAGATCTTGTAACTCTTAAGTATCTCTACCACAATCTAAAAGTAGTGGTAAAAGAACACGTACAAGAAGAAGACTATAGCGATATGTATTTAAAAGTTAGAAACTTAAATATCGACGGTTTAAAAGAAGATATAAAGGATGAAAAGAGACTTAAATCCGATGAAAATATCTACGAAGAGGTAAGGTCGGCAATAGATATCTATAATAAGACCAAGGACCCACAAGAAATCGATATTTACTTAGATAATATGTACTACAAACATCTTAAAGAGCTCGCAAAAGATTCAGGAGTTGAGCTATTTATAAGATATGTAGAAGATTTAATAGACTTTACAAATATCAAAACTTTTATCAGATGCAGAAACCAAAAAAGAGCTGGAGAATTTCTAAACCATGTTCTAATAGAAGGTGGAAACATAGATACAAAAGATTTGGTACTAAACCTTGGAAAAGAATTCGATGAAAACTCATCATTCTTAAAGAGCTCAAGGGTCTATAAATATCTAAAACTTGGCATCGAAGATTACAGGAAGTCTGGATCTCTATCAATATTTGAAAAATTGATGGACGATTACTTTGTAGAACTTATAAAGGATGTCAAACAGATAATCTTTGGACCAGAGGTTGTATTTGCCTATGCTCTTTCCAACGAAATACAGACTAGAAATCTAAGAATTATTCTAATATCTAAGTTAAACGGTCTTTCTTCAGAATTTATAAGAGAAAGGTTGCGTGAAACCTATGTATAAGATTGCAGTTGTAGGAGATAAGGATTCTGTACTAGCTTTCAAAGCCCTAGGAATAGACGTTAGGGTTGCCTATGAAAAAGACGATGCAAGAAGCGCAATAGACTCTCTAGCAAATGATGATTATGGCGTAATCTTTGTAACTGAAGAGCTAGCAGATAAGATAGAAGAAACGATAGAAAGATATAATAACAAAATTATTCCTGCTGTTATACTTATTCCATCCAATAAGGGAACATTAAATATTGGTATGAACAAAATAAGTGAAAATGTTGAAAAGGCAGTAGGTTCTAATATATTGTAAGAAGGAGGAACTTTATTGAAATCAGGACGTGTAATTAAAGTATCCGGACCTCTTGTTGTAGCAACTGGCATGGAAAATGCCAATGTTTACGACGTTGTTGAAGTTTCAAAAAATAAAATAATTGGAGAAATAATCGAGATGAGAGGCGGGGATGCTTCCATCCAGGTATACGAAGAAACGACTGGTATCGGTGTAGGAGATGAAGTAGTAACAACAGGCTCTCCTCTTTCTGTGGAACTTGGACCAGGCCTTTTAGAAACCATGTTTGATGGTATCCAAAGACCACTTGTTGCACTTAAAGACAAAGCGGGAGACTTCCTACTTAGAGGTTCAGAAGTACATTCTCTAAATAGAGAAAAGAAATGGGATTTCGTACCAGTTGCAAAAGTTGGGGACGAACTTGAAAGCGGAGACGTACTTGGTACCGTTCAAGAAACAGTAGTAGTAAAACACCTTATCATGGTTCCAAATGGAATCGAAGGTAAGCTTGTAGATATTAAGAGTGGAAGCTTTACAGTTGATTCTGTAATCGCCACAATTGAAACAAAAGATGGTAACAAAGATTTAACCATGATTCAAAAATGGCCAGTTAGAAGAGGAAGACCTTACAAGAAAAAGGTTGACCCTAAGACTCCTCTAGTAACTGGACAAAGAGTTATAGATACATTCTTCCCAGTTACCAAGGGTGGAACAGCAGCAATTCCAGGACCATTCGGATCTGGTAAGACAGTAGTTCAACATCAGCTTGCTAAATGGGCAGACGCTGAAATAGTTGTATACGTAGGCTGCGGCGAACGTGGAAACGAAATGACCGACGTAATGATGGAATTCCCAGAGCTAATAGATGCTAAGACGGGCGAATCTATCATGAAGAGAACCGTTCTTATAGCAAACACTTCAAACATGCCGGTAGCAGCGAGAGAAGCATCTATCTACACAGGAATAACAATTTCTGAATATTATAGAGATATGGGATATTCTGTAGCTATGATGGCTGACTCTACATCAAGATGGGCAGAAGCCCTTCGTGAAATGAGTGGTCGTCTGGAAGAAATGCCTGGTGACGAAGGTTACCCAGCATATCTAGCATCCAGAGTTGCAGATTTCTACGAAAGAGCAGGAAGAGTTGTATGTAATGGTCACGAAGGAAGGGAAGGAGCACTTACAGCAATAGGTGCGGTAAGCCCTCCAGGAGGAGATATTTCAGAACCAGTTTCTCAAGCAACCCTTAGAATCGTAAAAGTATTCTGGAAACTTGACTATGACCTTTCATATAAGAGACACTTCCCAGCTATTAACTGGCTTGATTCATACTCACTATATCAAGACAAGATTGATAAGTTTATTGACCATGAAGTAAGCCCAGAATTTTCAAAGAATAGACAAGAAGCAATGAGCCTACTACAAGAAGAAAGTGCATTACAAGAAATTGTAAGACTAGTTGGTCGTGACTCACTATCCGAAGAAGATCAGCTTAAGCTTGAAGTTACCAAGTCACTTAGAGAAGACTTCCTTCAGCAAAATGCTTTCCACGACGTAGATACCTATTGTTCTCTAAAGAAACAAGATCTTATGATGAAATTAATTCTAGGATTTTATCACAGTGCAAAGGACGCTCTAAAACATGGAGCATATCTATCTGAAATAGAAAATCTACCAGTTAGAGAAAGAATTGCAAGATCTAAGAATATTGAAGAATCTAATTTAACAGAATTTGACGTAATATTTGATGAAATAAAAAATGAACTTGAAGGACTTAAAAAAGGAGGATCTATAAATGCTTAAAGAATATAAATCAGTCACAGCAGTAGTAGGACCTCTTATGACCGTAGAAGGAGTAGAAGGGGTAACCTACGAAGAACTTGTAGACATAGAACTTCAAACCGGCGAAAGAAGAAGAGGCCGTGTAATAGAAGTAAATGGTGACAAGGCAATGGTTCAAATCTTCGAAGGTTCTCAAGGAATAAACCTTCCAGAAACCAAGGTTAGATTCTTGGGAAGACCTCTTGAACTAGGAGTATCACCTGACATGATCGGTAGAATCTTTGACGGACTTGGTCAACCAATTGACAATGGACCAAAGATCATTCCAAAGATGAAACTCGACATAAACGGATCAGCGATAAACCCAGCGAGCCGTGACTACCCTTCAGAATTTATTCAAACAGGTATTTCAACCATAGACGGACTTAACACATTGGTAAGAGGACAAAAGCTTCCTATATTCTCAGGAGCAGGACTCCCTCACAACAATGTAGCAGCACAAATTGCAAGACAAGCAAGAGTACTTGGAACTAATGACAAGTTCGCGGTAGTATTTGCTGCAATGGGAATCACATTTGAAGAAGCACAATACTTCATAGATGACTTCACAGAAACAGGAGCAATCGATAGAGCAGTTCTATTTATGAACCTTGCTGACGACCCTGCAATCGAAAGACTTGCAACACCTAAGATGGCTTTAACCTGTGCAGAATATCTAGCCTTTGAAATGGGAATGCACGTACTAGTTATCATGACAGACATGACCAACTACGCAGAAGCCCTTCGTGAAGTATCTGCAGCTAGAAAAGAAGTACCAGGTAGACGTGGATATCCAGGATATCTATACACTGACCTTTCAACAATCTATGAAAGAGCGGGAAGAATAAAGGGACGTGACGGATCAATAACACAAATTCCGATCCTAACCATGCCAGAAGATGATATCACTCACCCAATCCCAGACCTAACAGGATATATAACAGAAGGACAAATCATACTTTCAAGAGATCTTTATAAACAAGGAATTGAACCACCAATAAACGCAATTCCTTCACTATCAAGACTAAAAGATAAAGGTATTGGAGAAGGCAAGACTAGAGAAGACCACGCTGACACCATGAACCAAATCTACGCAGCATACACTTCAGGTAAAGATGCAAAGGAACTTTCAGTAATCCTAGGGGAAACAGCACTATCAACAGCAGATAGAGCATTTGCAAAATTCTCAGACGAATTCGAAGCAAGATATGTAAACCAAGGTTACTACACAAATAGAACCATAGAAGAAACTCTAGATCTTGGTTGGAATCTTTTAAAGATCATACCAAGAACAGAACTTAAGAGAATTAAGGACGCACTTCTTGATAAATATCTAGATGGAAATAGGTGATTAGATGGCACTTCTTAAAGTAACTCCTACGAGGATGAACCTATCTGCACTTAAGACTAGACTTGCAACATCTACTCGTGGACACAAGCTTTTAAAAGATAAACAAGATGAGCTCATGAGAAGATTTATAGAGACGGTTAGACACAATAAGACCTTAAGAGAAGAAGTAGAAGAAGAACTTTCAAAATCATTTAAAGATTTTCTACTGGCTTCAGCTCTAATGAGTCCAGAGATGCTAAAAGAAGCAGTGTCTATGCCAACTCAAGAAACCTTTGTAGATATTACAAAGAAGAACGTTATGAGTGTAGAAATCCCTATAATGGAGTTTGAAACTAAAAAACTCACAGAAGGCGGATCCATTTATCCATACGGATTTACTGAAACTACTGCCGATTTAGACATGGCTGTAGAAAAGTTAAATAGAGTAATGTCAAAACTTTTAGAGCTTGCCCAAGTAGAAAAATCTGCACAACTAATGGCAGATGAAATCGAAAAGACGAGAAGAAGAGTAAACGCTCTTGAATATAGAACCATCCCAGATCTCGAAGAAACGATTAAGTTTATAAGACAAAAGTTGGATGAAAATGAAAGAGCAAATATCACAAGACTTATGAAGGTTAAAGATATTATTTCAAAAGAAGAAAATAAACCGCCTAAGATAGAATTTGAAGTAGATGAATTAGAAGTAAAGATGTAATTTATCTATAAAAATCTCAATGTAATAGAAGAAGAACAAAATGCCAATTGGCATAGGAGTGTTTAGAGGTAGGTGTAATACCTACCTTTTTTATGTTTTTGTGGAGATAAAATGAATTTAGAAAAGTATATCGATCCAAGCTACAGGGAGTTTAATAGAAAACTCATTCCTGGTGTAGAAAATGTTTTAGGGATAAGGATTCCTGTTCTTAGAAATATTGTAAAAGAAATGAGTGAAGAGGAGAGGGAAGTATTTTTAAATTCTCTTCCTCATAATTATCACGAAGAAAATATTATGCACATGATAATTATCACTGAAGAAAAAGATTTTGATAAAGCAAAAGAAATGCTTTTAAACTTTCTGCCATATGTAGATAATTGGCAGGTCTCCGATGTAGGTATACCGAAATCTTTTAAAAGTACAAAGAATAGAGAAGGTTTACTTGAATTTGTAAAAATTTTAATTTCTAAGGAAGGTACATATTTTAAAAGGTACGCAATCTTTATTCTTATGAAATTATTTCTCGATGATTTCTATAATAGTGAAGTCTTAGATATGGTAGCGAACATCAAATCGGAAGAGTACTATGTCAACATGATGAGGGCTTGGTTTTTTCAAGAGGCAATAGTTAAAAGATGTGATGACTCTATAAAATATTTAGAAGAAAAAAAGCTTGATAGATTTACCCATTTAAAAACTATATCGAAATGCGTAGATTCTAGAAAAATAGATGAAAAAACGAAACTATATCTTAAGTCTTTGAGATAATACTTGCAAGTTTTAGGCTATAATAATATAATCATAGATGATTATAAAGAGATGGAGGAATTATGAGACTAACAAAGCTTTACATGCCTACTTTGAGAGAGGTACCAACAGATGCTGAAGTGGAATCACACAAGCTTCTTTTAAGAGCAGCGATGATTAGAAGATCCACTACAGGCATTTACTCATACCTGCCACTTGGTTATAGAGTTGTAAGAAAAATTGAACAGATTGTTAGAGAAGAAATGGATAGAGCCGGTTCTCAAGAGATACTTATGAGTGCTATTCAACCTGCAGAAATCTGGGAAGAATCAGGCAGATGGGATAAGTTCGGACCGGAAATGTTTAAATTAGTAGATAGAAATGGAAGAGACTTCTGTCTTGGACCTACTGCTGAAGAATACTTCACCACACTTGTTAAGGATGAAGTAAGTTCATATAAACAACTACCGCTTAATATTTATCAAATACAGACAAAATATCGTGATGAAAAGAGACCAAGATTTGGTATAAATCGTGCGAGGGAATTCTTGATGAAGGATGCTTATTCATTCGATAAGGATGAAGAAGGTCTACAAAAATCTTACGATATGTACTACAAGGCATATCAAAATGTTTTCGACAGACTTTCCCTTGATTACAAAATTGTAGAAGGTGACAATGGTGCAATGGGAGGACATATGTCCCATGAATTTATTGCTCTTTCTGAAACGGGTGAAGGAATAATTTTCTACTCTGAAAATAGCGACAAGGCTTATACAGAAGAAAAGGCTCCTGTTCACTATGATTTTGTAGACATAAGCGAACCTTTGGAAAAGGAAGAAGTTGAAACGATTGGTGCTAAGACCATTGCAGACTTGTCAGAACTTTTAAATGTAGAAGCCATGAGATGTGCAAAGGCGATAGACTTAACCATAGAAGGCAAACCAGTAATAGTATTTATTCCTGGAGACAGAGAACTAAATATGGCAAAACTTATTTCATATCTTGGAGTACCAGAACATGAAATTGAATTTATGTCAGATGAAGATATTTTAAAGATAGATTCTCATCCAGGTTACACTGGACCTATTGGTCTAAATGAAGATGTAAGAGTTATATTAGATAAATCAATTACAAAGATAAATAACCTTGTTGTGGGAGCTAATAAAAAGGACTACCACATCAAGAATGTTTGTTACGAAAGAGATTTCACTGGAGAAGTAGTAGAAGACCTACTTATGGCAGTGGAAGGGGACAAGATTCCTGGCACTGATGAAGTTTACAAGACTCGCCGTGGTATAGAAGTAGGAAATATTTTCCAACTTGGCACTAAATATTCAGAAGCTTTAGATGCTACATTCTTAGATGAAAATGGAAAGAGTCAGTATTTTGTCATGGGATCTTATGGAATTGGAGTTACCAGATCTGTAAGTGCTGTAGTTGAACAATACCATGACGATCATGGAATTGTTTGGCCTATGGCAATCGCTCCATACCAAATAATAATAACTGTTATGAATCCTAAGAAAGAAGAACAGCTTGAACTTGGAGAAAAGCTTCATGCAGCTCTTGTGAATATGGGTTATGAAGTTCTTCTTGACGATAGAAATGTGGGAGCTGGAGTTAAATTCAACGATAGAGATTTAATAGGAATCCCGCTTAGAATTACAGTTGGCAAGAAGGCGCAAGACTCAATAGTGGAATTTTCAAGAAGAGACAATAGAGAAAATATTGAAATGACTTCTAAGGAAGCTATAGATAGAGTTGTAAGTGAAATGATAGAAGAAAGCGGAATTGAAGAAGCTTTAGAAGATCTATTAAATTCATTTTAGGAGAATAAAATGGCAGATTTCAAATTTGAAATAATAAAAAATATAGCAGTCCTTTCTGAAAATGCAAAAGGCTGGACCAAAGAATTTAATCTTGTGAGCTGGAATGACAGACCTGCCAAGTACGACATTAGAGAGTGGTCTCCAGATCACAAAGCAATGGGAAAGGGAATAACCTTAACTGAAGAAGAAGTAGGACTTATTATAAAAGGATTAAATGAGAATAAATAGTGGTAAGAATAACTAGGAGGAAAATATGACCGAAATTTTAAAGAGAGAAAACAACAAAGTATATTTTGATATAACACTTCCAAAAGAAGAAGTGAAAAAAGCTGAAGTAGTAGCTTATAACAAATTAAAGAAGACCGTTCAAATTCCAGGATTCAGAAAAGGACACGCTCCTAAGATGATCATTGAAAATGTATATGGAAAGGGAATCTTCTTAGAAGACGCAGTAAACGAACTTCTTCCAAAATACTATGAAGAAGCAATAAAAGAACTTAAGCTAGAAGTTGTAGATCAACCTGACGTTGATTTTGACGAAAACATCTCATCTGATGAAGATGTAGTTTGCCACTTCTCAGTATTTGTAAAACCAGAAATCGAAATCGAAAAGTACAAAGGTCTAGAAGTTGAAGATGCTAAACATGAAGTTACAGATGAAATGCTTGACGAAGATCTAAAGAGACAACAAAAGATGAATGCAAGATCAGTTAATATCGACGATAGAGCTGCTGCAGAACATGACAAGGTAAACATCGATTTCGAAGGATTTATCGATGGCAAAGCATTCCCAGGTGGAAAGGGTGAAAACCAAGATTTAGAACTAGGATCAGGTACATTCATTCCTGGATTTGAAGAGCAAATCATCGGTAAAAATATAGGAGATGAGTTTGACGTAGTTACAAAATTCCCAGAAGATTACCATGCAGAAGAATTCAGAGGAAAAGAAGCTACATTCAAGACAAAACTTAACTCTATAACTGTGGAAGAACTTCCAGAAATAGATGATGAATTTATAAAAGATATCTCTGAATTTGACACAGTTGAAGAATACAAAGCTGATCTAAGAAAGAAACTTGAAGAAGAAGCTGAAAAAAGAACTAAGTTAGATAGAGAAGGAAATGTTCTTAAAAAGATTGCTGAAACAGTAGAAGTTGATCTACCAGAAAGAATGGTAGAAGACGAAGTTGATAGAACTATCCAAAGCTACAACCAAAGCATGCAAGGACAAGGAATCACCCTTGAACAATACCTACAAATGCTAGGAACTGATATAAACACATTTAGAGAAGGTCAAAAAGAACAAGCTAAGGCTTCTATTATAAGCAGACTTATCGTTGAAAAAATAGTTGAACTTGAAAATATTGAAGTTACAGACGAAGAAGTTGAAGCAGAAATAGACAAAGTTTTAGGCGAATACTTCAAAGATGATGCAGAAAAAAGAGAAGACATGAAGAAGATGATGCTTGAAACTAATAAAGCTGCAGTTGAAGATGATTTAAAAGCAAGACGCGCTCTAGATATTCTTGTAAACGAAAATAAATTCGTAGAAAAGAAAGAAGAAAAGAAAGCAGCTAAGAAAGAAACTAAAAAGACAGCTAAAAAAGAAGATAAAGCTGAACAAGAAACTAAGACTGAAGAAAAGAAGACAAAAAAAGTAAAAAAATCTGAAGAAAAAGAAGAAAAGAAGGAAGACTAATTAAATAGAAAGAAGTGATAATATGGCATTAGTACCTACAGTCATTGAAATGACAAACCGTGGCGAAAGAGCATATGATATTTACTCAAGACTTTTGAAGGAAAGAATCATATTTATTTCAGGAGAGATAAATAATGTGACAGCTGACTTAGTCGTTGCTCAACTTTTATTCCTAGAGTCTGAGGACCCAAACAAAGATATCCAAATATATATCAATTCACCAGGTGGTTCAGTAAGTGCAGGATTTGCTATTTTTGACACTATGAATTATATAAAACCGGATGTTTCAACTATCTGTATAGGCATGGCTGCATCTATGGGAGCATTCCTACTTGCAGCAGGTAAAAAAGGCAAGAGATTTGCACTACCAAACTCTGAAATTATGATTCACCAACCACTTGGTGGAGCACAAGGACAAGCCTCAGATATTATGATTCACGCGGAAAAAATAATAGAAATTAGACAGAGAATAAATAAAATACTTGCAGAAGAAACGGGTCAACCTTTGGAAAAGATTGAACACGATACAGATAGAGACTACTTCCTAAGTGCAGATGAAGCTAAGGAATATGGTCTAATAGATAATGTAATAAGAGAAAGAGAGTAAAATGTCAGATGATAAAATAAAATGCTCTTTTTGTGGCAAAACTTCTGACCAAGTAAAAAAACTCATAGCTGGTCCAGATGCGTATATTTGCAATGAATGCGTAGAACTATGCGAAAGCATAATGGAAGAAGAGCTAAGAGAAAGTGAAGAATTAGATTTTGATTTTGAATTAAAGACACCGAAAGAAATAAAAGAAGTGTTAGATTCATACGTTATAAAACAAGAAGCAGCCAAGAAAGCCTTGGCTGTTGCTGTATATAACCATTACAAAAGAATTCATCACACCTCAGAAGAAGTTGAATTACAAAAGAGTAATATCCTTATGATAGGGTCTACAGGTTCTGGTAAGACACTTCTTGCACAGACTTTGGCAAAGATAATAAATGTACCATTTGCCATTGCTGATGCAACTTCATTAACTGAAGCAGGCTACGTAGGAGAAGACGTAGAAAATATACTACTAAAACTTATACAAGCCGCAGACTATGATATAGAAAAAGCAGAAATGGGAATTATCTATATCGATGAAATAGATAAGATCGCTAGAAAATCTGAAAATGTTTCAATAACTAGAGATGTAAGTGGCGAAGGAGTTCAACAGGCACTTCTAAAAATAATAGAAGGCACTATTGCAAATGTACCTCCACAAGGAGGAAGAAAGCATCCTGCCCAAGAATTTATCCAATTTAACACAGAAAATGTGCTATTTATCTGTGGAGGAGCATTCGATGGACTTGCTCCAATAATTGAACATAGGGTTGGCAAGAACTCCATAGGTTTTGGACAAACAGTAATCTCTGAAACAGAAAGAGATAAAAATATATTGTCCAAACTGCACACAGAAGATTTAATTAAATTTGGACTTATTCCAGAATTAATAGGAAGGCTTCCAGTTACAGTAACACTTGAAGAATTAGATGAAGAAGCTCTAGTAGAAATCCTAAAGACTCCAAAGAATGCCCTTGTAAAACAATATACAGAACTTTTAAAACTAGATGGAGTAGATCTTAAATTCGAAGAAGAAGCTCTTAAATATATAGCTTCTATGGCGATTAAGAAAAAATCTGGAGCTAGAGGACTACGTGGAGTAATAGAAGATACGATGATGGATGTTATGTTTGAAATTCCATCCCAAGATAATATACAAGAAGTGATCATTACCAAAGAATCAGTAGAAGGAAAAGAACCAGTAAAGATAATAAAGAAGAAATAACTTTGGTGATTAAATGAATATAGAAAAAATGCCGATGATTCCTCTTAGAGGAATCGTTGTTTTTCCAGGCATGGTAACCCATTTTGACTGTGGAAGAGATAGGACAATAGGAGCTATCGAAGAATCTGAAATCAGAAATTCTAAAGTATTTCTAGTTTCACAAAAAGATGAAGAGATAGAAGATCCTTCCATGGATGAAATTTACTCAGTGGGCGCCATAGCCGGCATAAAACAAATTTTAAAAATCCCTGGAGGAATAGTTAGAATACTAATCGAAGGGGAAAAGAGGGGAAGAATAATATCTTCCGAAAAAAAAGAAAAGTACACAGAAGTTGAAGTGGAAATATTTGAATCTAAAGATATAGAGATGAATTCAAATGTGGAAGCATTGGTTAGACTCTGTGAAAAAGATATACAAGATTATTCTGAAATGGATCAGAAGATGTTACCAGGGATGCTAGATTCTCTAATAAACAAGGACACTCCAGAAACGATGATGGACACAGCTTGTTGTTACATCGATCTATCCGTAGAGAATGCACAGAATATATTAGAGATAGAAGATTTAGAAGAAAGACTGGAAATATTCCACGAAATCTTTTCAAAAGAAGTTGAACTTTTAAAGATAGAAAGAGAAATCGACACCAGAGTTAAATCTCAACTAGACAAGATGCAAAAAGAATACTATCTAAAAGAACAACTTGAAGTTATAAAGAAGGAACTGGGAGAAGAGAAAGAATCCGACGAATATACGAAGAAACTTGAAGAGAAAAATCTTCCAGAAGAAATAAGGGCGAGAGCTCAAAAAGAAATTGAAAAGTTAAGCACCATCTCAGTTCAATCTCCGGAATATGCGGTAATTATAAATTATCTCGACTGGATAATGGACCTACCTTGGATGGACAGTGCTGAAGAAAATATAGATATTAAAAACGCTAGAAAGATCTTAGACAAGGAACATTACGGACTTAAAAAAGTAAAGGAGAGAATTCTAGAATTTATTGCAGTTAGAAAATTAAATAAGGGCGCAAAAGGACCAATCCTATGTTTAGTAGGACCTCCAGGAGTGGGCAAGACTTCTATTGCAAGTTCAATCGCCCATGCTCTAGATAAAAATTTCGTAAGGATGAGTCTTGGAGGAGTGACAGACGAAGCAGAAATCAGAGGACATAGAAGAACTTATATAGGCGCAATGCCTGGTAGAGTTATAAGTCTTATGAAAGAAGCTAAACAGAAAAATCCAGTATTCCTTATGGATGAAATAGACAAGGTGGGCAATAATTACAGAGGAGATCCAGCATCAGGACTTTTAGAAGTGCTAGATCCTGTGCAAAACAAAACTTTTACTGATCACTATATGGAACTTCCATTTGATCTATCAGAAGTTTTCTTTGTAACCACAGCCAACACCACATCTACTATCCCGGGACCACTTCTAGATAGAATGGAAATTATAAATCTAGAAGGCTACACCCCAAATGAAAAATTCAACATCGCTAAGAGATACTTGGTGCCAAGGCAACTTAAAGAGAGTGGTTTAAGCGAAGAAAATGTAACTATTTCCGACGGAGCAATAGAAGACATAATCGCTTACTACACGAGAGAAGCTGGAGTTAGAACTCTAGAGCAAAATATTTCTAAAATAATTAGAAAAGCTGCAATGAACATTGTAGAAGGAGAAAAAGAAAAGATCTCCATCACAAAGAAGAACTTGAACAAATTCCTTGGAGAAAAGATATTTTTATTCGACTTGGTGAATAAAGAAAATCAAGTAGGAGTAGTAAACGGACTTGCTTGGACTGCTGTGGGAGGCACAACACTGACCATCGAAGCAACAGTTATGAAGGGCAAGGGCAATTTAACTCTTACAGGTTCACTTGGAAATGTAATGAAGGAATCTGCAACAGCAGCAGTTTCATATATAGCTGCAAACGCAGAGAAATTTAATATAAAAGAAGATTTCAGACAGAAAAATGACATCCACATTCACGTTCCAGAAGGAGCAGTGCCTAAGGATGGCCCATCTGCAGGAGTTACTATTACAACGGCGCTCGTATCTGCACTTACAAAGCGTCCAGTGAGAAGAGATGTCGCGATGACAGGAGAGATAACTCTTCGTGGAAGAGTCCTTCCGATTGGTGGCCTTAAAGAAAAACTTTTGGCGGCACAGAGAATGGGAGTGAAGACTGTTATAATTCCTAAGGAAAATATAAGAGATCTAAACGAAATCGAGGACAATGTAAAGAATCTCCTTGAGATCATTCCAGTAAGTGATGCGGAAAAAGTAATCGAAATAGCATTGGAGCAAAAATGAATCTAAATAACGCAAAATTAGAAAAAGTTTCAGTTCATAAAGACACATACCCAGATGAGAATATAATGGAGATAGCATTTGCGGGAAGAAGTAATGTGGGCAAGAGTTCATTTATAAACTCTATGCTTGGCAGAAAAAACTTGGCGCGTACAAGTTCAAGCCCGGGTAAGACCAGAACTATTAACTTTTATAACATCGATGATGAACTTAGACTTGTGGATCTTCCAGGATATGGTTATGCAAGAGTGTCTAAAGAAGAAAAATCTTCCTGGGCTAAGATTATAAATGAATATTTAGAATCTAGAGAAAATTTAAAAGAAGTTTTTCTACTTGTAGATATAAGACACGACCCGACAAAACAAGATATAGAGATGTTTAGATTTATAAAAGAAGCGGGTTTTGTAGGAATAGTTGTAGCTACAAAATCTGACAAAATTTCAAAATCCAAAGCGTTAACTCAAATTAAAAATATAGCAAAAGTTCTAAAAATCGAAAATACAGACTATATAATCCCATATTCTTCCGTGGACAAAAACATGGTGGATGAAATGTGGATGGTAATAAAAGATCTTTTAGAATATCATAATGA
>CAMYEJ010000003.1 GCA_947254665.1 uncultured Peptoniphilus sp. | reverse complement strand
TCATTAGATTAACTGGGAAGGAGATATCTTTTATGAGTTTGTCTTTTAATTTTCCATTTTCTGTTACATTGTACTCATACATTTTGTAGCTACTGTTATCTTCTGTTATTTCATCTCCTTGTGACTTTACGATTCCTTCGTATAGGGATTCGTAGATTGGAGGATTTTCCATAAGTTCTGCTACGAGGAATGATACCATCGCCGCTGTGGTCAAAAATATTAAGTGGGCAAAGGAGCCTGTCATTTCGCTTACTAGGAGTATACTCATTATCGGCGCTCTTACTACTGATGTGAGCACGCCGCACATGCCGAGAATTACAAAGTTAACATAGAATTCTTCTGGCACTTGTCCTTTAAAAATATAGTAGACGATTGCTCCTGTTACTCCGCCGATGACTAGGACTGGCAAAAATATTCCGCCTTGGGCGCCGGAGCCGTAGCTGGTCCAGGTAAAGATAAGTTTAAATACCAAAATTTGTACTAAAAACATAAGTGGTAGTCTTGATTTTGCGATTTCTTCCAACACTCCGTGGCCTCCGCCGAGGACTTCTTTTATTGTGTATCCTAAAATTGCAGAGATTCCCAGTGCGATTAAGATTCTTATAAAAAGTGAATCAAGTTTCTTATATAATTTTTGTGAACCGACCAGGCCTTTGTTAAATATAACTCCTACGATCCCAGAAAATATTCCTATGATGATGCCGATATAAATTTTGTTAAGTGGAAGGTAGTGTACAAATTTAAATGATAGGGATGGTTCAAATCCCATAATTGTGTAGGAGACATAGTTTGCTATTACTGATGCGATGATACATGGCACGAGGATAAATCTTGAAAAAGATTTGTGCACTTCTTCCAATGCAAAAAGTGTGCCGGAGATTGGCGCGTTAAACGCTGCTGCAAGTCCTGCTGATGCTCCTGCTGTAACCATGAAGCTCATCTCAACTTCGTCTCTTTTTAAAATCTTGCCCATGACTTTTCCGATGGAACCGCCGAGCTGGATGCTTGGGCCTTCTCTTCCGAGGCTCAGTCCTGCAAATGCTCCAAGGGATCCTCCCACTAGTTTTGAGACTATGGTTTTATTTTCATCCATGTCGAAACGACCGATGACTTCTCCTCTTATCTGTGGGATTCCGGAACCGCCGCTAAGGGGTGCCCATTTCAAAAGTTTTGTAATTATAATTGCAAATATTGGAAATACGATTAAGATTGCAAGAATCGCTCTAGTTGATCCGTCGAAGAAAATATATCTATATTTTTCTAAAGACGCTAGGATAAATCTATATAGTACAGAAATAAGTCCTGCGAAGATTCCTACGATTATTCCGTCGAGAAACATCCTTGCAACCTGGCGACCTTCAAATTTAGTTTTTAAAAAATCCATTATACACCTCTATTTTATTATACAATGAATTACTCTTCTGTAAAAGTTAGAATGATTTTTCTGTTATAATATAAGGGGGTAGTATGATTAAAGGAAAGAATGTATACATGAGTGCTATTACTCTTGACGATGCAATGAGTTTTAGAAATCATAAAGAGCACGAAGACCAGCGCCTTCGTTACTACAATTTCAAACAGATGACGAGAAGAGATGTAGAAGAATGGTACAAGGAGAAGACTTCTCTAAGGCACACCTACTACTACACGATCAATGTGGGGTGGGATAGAATTGGATTTATCTCCCTTAAAAATATAAATACTCGTTTTAAATCTGCAACCTTTGGAATTTCCATTGGAGCAGACTACACAGGGATGGGTTATGGTAGAGATGCTATGGAGACCATGATCGATTACTATAGAAAGCTAGGGATAAAGAATTTTTACCTCAAGGTACATACGGACAATATTCGTGCCTTAAGCCTCTACAAAAGTTTGGGATTTAAAAGGGTCCTCACCTGGTATACATTTTTGCCGAGAGGAATACTACAATTTGTCGAAAAAAAAGATAAAATAAATATACTGGGAATGAGTTTCCACAGATACTATTTAATGAAAAAAGTGGTGCTATGATTAAATATAAAAAAACAGAAAAAGACCTCGGTTATACGATAATCGAAAATATATTTATAAATGATTTTATGCCTTCCGCTGACGGTGCCTTTGTAAAGGTGTACCTCATGGGCTTAAAACTCCTTCAAGAAAACAAGGGAGACTCCATAAGTGAGAAAAATTTGGCGGATATCTTAGGCATGACAGAGTCGGACATAAGAAGAGCCTATAAATATTGGAGCGACCTTCAAATCGTAGAAATTGAAACCGAAGGAGAAGAAAATATCTACAGCTATGTAAATTTAAAGGAATTATATATAGACAATATTTGGAATGTGGTGCCGGTGCAAAATGATGTAAGCGACCTATTGGACAATTCTAGGGTGGCGGAATTCTTTGCAAATATAGAGTTCTACCTTAGAAAATCAATTTCGTCTTCAGAAAAGATGAATATTTACAACTGGACCTCCATCTACAATATGCCACTATTTATGATTGAAGAAGCATTCTACTTTGCATCGGAAATTCGCGGTGTCTATGCGATTAAATATGTTGAGAAGATCGTGCTTAATTGGGCGGATAAAAACATAAGGACCTTGGAAGATCTGGACGAATACAATAAGACCCACGAAGAGAAATACTTTAGATACAATAAGATTATGAAAGCAATTGGACTCTCTAAAAAGGAATTCAACAAGTATGATTTTGAAATGATCAACTCTTGGTATGACGACTTCAGCGACGAAATGATTATGGAAGCAACGTCGAAGGTGGTAAATGTAAAATCTCCTTCCGTTGCATATGTAAATGGAGTCATAGATAACTGGCGCAAGAAAGGATTTAAAACCGTTGAAGAGGTAAGAAGTGAAAAGAAACCTCCGAAGGTAAATATAAAGAAGAACTTCACCAGCACCAACCATCAAACTTCTAAATATTCTAAAGAAGAACTAGAAAAGATTGCGAGACAGAAGATGCTTGATGCGATGAAGAAGATAAACAGGTGATAATATGGACGTGTATAGAAAGATAGGAGAATACTTCGAAAATCTCAGGGAAGAAAACGAGAAGGAACTGGAAAATAGAAAGAAGTTTCTCTACGAAAGCATCCCACAGATCAAAGATGTGGACTCTGAAATAAAATCATTGGGGATAAAGGCAGCGCTTATGTCCATCGAAGGGCAGGAAGTGGAAAGTTACAAAAAGAGAATCGAAGAACTCTCTGATTTTAAGAGAGAACTTCTCACTGCCCACAATATTCCGATGGATTTTCTAGATCCAATCTATAGTTGCAAGGATTGCAAGGACACAGGAGTTTTGACAGACGGAAAGAGATGTAGCTGCTTTGAGAAAAAGATTATCTCAAGCCTCTACGAAAGTTCAAACCTTAAATATAGTTTGGAAAAGGAAAATTTCGAAACATTTAATATAGAAAAATTCTCCGACGAAGTGTACTTGGAAGGACTTCCAAGTCCAAGACAGAATATGAACCTAATTTTAGATCTATGTTGGGGATTTATAAAAAATTTTGAGGACAGAAATTTTTCTAATTTATTATTCTACGGAGCGACGGGACAGGGCAAGACATTCCTGCTTAACTGCATCGCAAGAGAGATTCTAGATTCGGGACATAGTGTGGTTTACCAAACATCTTGGGAACTCTTCGACTTTTTGGAAGAGAGAAGGTTTAGAAGGGACATAAACTTCGACGAAAATAAATTCAAAGCCCTACTTAGCTGCGACCTGCTTATTATTGACGATTTGGGGAGTGAATTTAGCAGCAAACTTGTGGCGGCGGAACTGTTTAACATTATAAATTTAAGACTTTTATCAGGAAAGAAATGTCTATTTTCAACGAACCTAGATCCAGAAGAGCTGGCAGCGACCTATTCGGACAGAGTATTTTCGAGAGTCTTTGAAAAATTTGTACCGATTAAGTTCTATGGAAAAGATTTGAGATGGGAGTGATTTCGTGAACAGAGTACTAGTATGTGACGATGAAACTGCAATAGCGGACATCATAAAATTTAATTTAAAGAGAGAAGGATACGAGGCAGACACCTGCTCTAACGGAGAAGAATGTCTAGAAATCTTAAAGGAAAATGAATATGATCTTTTGATACTAGATGTGATGATGCCTAAACTAGATGGATTTGAAACCCTTAGAGAACTTAGAAAATTCTCCTACATTCCTGTCATCATGCTTACTGCAAAAGATGATGAAGTGGATAGAGTCCTAGGACTTGAACTGGGAGCTGATGACTATGTGGTGAAGCCTTTCTCCATGAGAGAACTAATCGCAAGGGTTAAGGCAAACCTAAGAAGAAGAGAAGTGGAAGTGAAATCTGTGGAAGTGGAAGAGACTATTGATAGGGGCGACCTTGAAATAGATTTAAAACGCTACATGGTGAAGAAACGTGGCAAGACCATTGAACTTACCCTTCGTGAGTTTGAACTTTTAAAATTCTTGGCGCAGAACGAAGGCAAAGTTTTTTCAAGGGAAGAACTTCTATCTTCTGTGTGGGGATATGAATATTTCGGAGACATTCGTACTGTGGACGTGACTGTGAGAAGACTTCGTGAAAAGATTGAAGACAAGGACAAAGACTATCGCTACATAGTAACCGTCCGTGGAGTGGGATATTATTTTGGTGGATAATGTTTAAAAGTATAAAATTTCGATTGATTGGGCTCTACTTCGTCCTAGTTTTAATCGTACTTTCAATAGTCGGCACATTTATATTAAACAGGTTGGAATTTGAACAGATTGACAATATTAAGGACGAGATGATGAACTCCTGTGACTCATTCATCGGAGCAGGATCAGATATATTTTCAAAAGATAAAATAGATGAAAAAGAAATAAATAAGCTGATGGATGTGTGGTCATTTCCTTCCTATGTCAGTGCATTCGTGGTGACAGGAGGAGATTCGCCTAGGATTATTGCCGCATCATCTGCGATGGATACCAAGGAGCTAGCCCATGTGAACGCACTTAACTATCCACTTTTAGATCCATCTTTACTACTTAGTTCATTTCAAGGAGAGAAAATGGACCTATTGGTGGAAGATGTGAACCGTTCATCCAACACACTACATTACTCAGCACCAATCATTGGGGAAAATTCTAAGGTTTTAGGATCTCTCTACATGGTGGCGAACCTTTCTTCAGTCTATTCAGTTCTTGGATATGCGAGGTCCATATTTATTTCTGCGGTGGCTGTCGCCCTTGCAATTACATCTGTCATGGCATACTTCATGGCAAGTTCTGTAACCAATCCGATTAAAGAACTTACTGCATCTGCGAAGAAGATGAGTGAAGGTAATTTCGATCAAGAGATAGAAGTAAAGGGAGACGACGAAATAGGTAAGCTTTCCAAAATGTTTAACGGACTTAATAGAGATTTGGGAAATACATTCGACAGATTGGAGCTTGAAAGAAGCAAACTTAACACAATATTCGACTACATGGCAGAAGGTGTGGTGGCAATCGACAGAAATAGAAGGCTAGTCCACGCAAATCCAATAGCTAGGAAGATTCTTTCCCTATCCAAAAATCATGTTGGATCAGTGGTAGATTTTTCCATGGTAAACATAAAGGACATCGACTTTAAAGATGTGAGCACACTATCTGGCGAAGTAAATACACAGATAAAGGATGTCTTTTACAAAGTTAAATATGCTCCATACAAAAGCGAAGGCAGGGTGCTTGGAGTAATCGTTGTGCTTCAAGATATCAACGAAGAACATAGGCTAGATGTTATGAGAAGAGAATTTGTAGCGAATGTCAGCCACGAACTCAAAACTCCAATCACAACCATTGGATCGTACACAGAAACTATGCTTGATGTGGATATGGATTTGGATTCCATTCGTAATTTCCTTCGCGTAATTGACAGAGAAAACAACAGGATGGCAAGGCTCGTAACGGATCTACTACAACTTTCAAACATGGACTACAAAGAAACCAAGTGGAACTATGAAGCAGTTGACACCTACGACTTTTTGTCTACAAATATAAATTCTTTAGACATGCTAATAAAAGAAAAGCATCACAAGGTCACCTTGGACGTGCCTATGGATATAAATTCCATGTATGTAGATAGACACGGGGCGGACCAAGTATTTAGAAATATATTTTCAAACGCTCTTAAATATACGAGAAAAGGCGGAGAGATTAAAGTAAGTGCCAAATCAGAAGGGGCAAACGTTGAAGTAATCGTAGAAGATAATGGAATTGGAATCCAAAGAGAAGATTTAAACAAGATTTTTGAAAGATTCTACAGAGTTGAAAAATCTAGATCTCGTGAGATGGGTGGCACAGGACTAGGTCTATCCATTGCAAAAGAAATTTTGGAATCCATGGGTGGAAGGATCAGCATCGAATCAGAAATAGGAGTGGGAACCAAGATGACACTTAAATTCCCAGGTGTAGCATGAAAAGATTCTTAGGAAATTTACTCATAGTGATTCTTGCGGCAGCTGCAATTTTTCAAACCTACTACCTATGGAGTGAGTATGATGACAAATCTGAAACGGTACAAGTAAAAGAAGAATTCAAATCAGAAGATCTCGTTCGCAAGGTGCTAAGTCCAAGAGTTGTAGTATATAACAAGGGCAAGAAGCACTATCTCGAATACAAATCCGACGATATATTTAAGAAACTTTTGCCAGAGATTTCAAAAATATTTACTACCACAACACTTGAAGACTATGAGGAGATAGCTGGCGAAGAATATTTAAAATTGCAAGAAGAAGATTCCATAGTCCTAACTATGGCAGTCCACATAGAGGATCAAGACTTTGTAAAAGCTATGGGTCTTGCGGATAAGACGGAAGGACTAAATATAAAGGTAAATGAAATATATCTTTCCGATAAAACCATCATCCTCTCAGGAGGAGAGAAACATTTTAAACTTAAAAATCCTTCTGAAGTACTAGTTTCTAACATCCTTAAATCAAAAGAAACAAAGGATTTAATAGAAGCAAAGACCATCTACGAACTATACCATGTTCCCCAAAATATATTTATCCCAGTGGGAGACTATATCTACGCGAGGAAGTTTAAATATACCAATAGAGTTTTAGATTTATCGGCACAGGATAGAATAATGTTGGCACAGAGATTTATCTCAAAAGATATAGACTTTATAAAAGAAATCAGAGACGAAGAAAAAGATATCTACGTCTATGAATCGCTAATCTTTAAAATATTAAACGACGGTCACCTTGTATTCGAAGACTTAAATGCAAGAAAACAAGAAGAAACAGAAAAATCTCAAAAGCTTATAAACAGTCTAAACTTCTTAGTTGAAAAGACGGGACGAACAGAAGGACACTATTTAAAAGCCATGTATGATGAAAAAGATAAAACCAAGATAATCTTTGAAAAGAGAGAAGACGGCATACAAGTAGCACCACTTAAAGACAGTAATCCATACATCGAAATCGAAAACGAAGATGATATGGTAAGAAGCTACAAAGAAAGATATAGAAGAGCCGATTCGGATGATGATTTAGTAAAATATCCACATCGTCTAAGAAGTTTTGAATATATAATCGGAGAAAACTTGGATAAGTTTGGAGCAGAAACGGTACAACAGGTGGTGGAAAATATAAAAGGATTAAGTCTAGTCTATATGGATGATGAAGAGGAAGAGGAACTAATCCTAGGCATGAAAATCTACTACAAGGACAAGAGTTACTATATAGACCTGGATAAAAATGTGGTAAAAGGAGTGATCTGATGGATTTAAAATTAGCGAAGAAAATCATCATAATATCTCTTATAATCACAAACATCATTCTTTTTGGTTTTATCTATAAAAAAGAGATTGCCTACATGGATGAGACGAACCAAAAACCATTTATAGAAAAGGCGATAGAACTACTAAAAAATAAAAATATAGAAGTAGAAGCAAAAGTGCCAAGACAGAACTACAACATGAATACATTGAGCGTTGAATTTGAAACCAGCGAAATTGAAGATCTAAACAAAGTATTCTTTGGTGGCACAGCAGAAGTAGAAGATTCCCAAGGAGAAAATGGAATCATAAGAGGAAAGGACAAGACACTTATCCTTATAAACAGAAGAAGAATCATCTACGAAGACCAAAATTCGACTGGATACAATGTTGAAAATATAGAGGATGCAATAGATGCAACTAAGGATTTTCTATTGAAGCACGAATTTAAAAATGACGACCTAATCCTTGTAAAATCCGAGAAAAATGATGACGGGACCTATGAAATAGAGTACAGAAAGTCCTACTCACAAAAATTATTGGAAACATCCTACACCAACTTTACACTAAGTAGAAATGGAATCCAGAAGATGGATAGACTATGGCTAAACGTACTTGAACAATCAGGGAAGAAAATGAGCACAGGCTCAGCATCAAAAGCACTACTAACACTACTTGATAAACAGAATTTAAATAAAAAAACCATAGTAAAGATTGAGCCATGCTACTATTTCGACCCAGAAGAACAAGGGTATCTTGATGATATAACGAAAGCCCTAAGAGGTAGAGCCATCCCATCATGGAGAATAGAATTTAAAGATGGCAGTGATATAATAATAGAAAAAATATAAAAAATATAATCAGATGTCTAGGCATCTGATTTTTTATCGAAGATTTCGGCTAGGGCTTCGACGCTACAATAAACCTTCCAACTGCAGTCACCCCGAGCAAACGAAAATAATACCAACGGGTCATCCTGAGCGGAGACGATTTACCGCCGAAGTCGAAGGATCTCTACCTATATTTAACCTAGTCTAGGCAAATAAAATCCTCCCAACCGCAGTCACCCTGAGCGAACGAAGTGAGTCGAACGGGTATAGCCTCCGATGGTAAAGTCTTTGCAAATGAAATAATTTCAAAAATTATAATGAATTTAAATAAACATCTTATACATAATCTAACTCCAATCTTTCTTCTTCAAATCTTTTTTTACGAGGGAGCATGGCAGTCGAGTTCTGCAAATCAGACTTCACTGCGTTCGTCTTCTTTGGAACTCTTTGCATAAGACCTGCGACGAAATCAAAGATTTCGGCTAGGGCTTTAACGCAATTAACGTTTCTCGAAAAAACCTCCGGTTTTCTCTTCGAGACTCGCGGTTTCCTCCCTTCTCCCTCGAGCTCCCTCTTCCCACCTCGCATTGGGCTTTTTGTTGAAGTGATTTTTTATTCGGCTAAAATTTTCCAAATTCGCTACGCTCAGACAGTGGAAAATTTCTTAACGCCGAAAGCAAAAATCACTGTAGTGGGATAGGTTTTCTCTATAGAATGTAGTGATTAAGGATTCTATGGGATAGTTTGTAGGAAAGTTTTAAATTTACTATTAAAGAAAACTTAAGGGTGAGATATTTTTGTAGCGGAAGCAATCTGCTCCCATCAGCCTCGATGCTAAATTATTCTCCCTCAGTCGAGCAGTCGAGTTCTACAAATCAGCCTTCCTTCCATTCGGCTTCTTTGGAAATGCACGAGACCTGCAATGAAATCGGAGATTTCGGCTAGGGTTTCGAGGCGTGAAGTCTTTAAATAGTGTCGATGATTAACACCCATCGAGCGAAAGTCTTACCAATTAGTCATCCTGAGCGGAAAAGGCGATAGCATTTGAAGTCGAAGGATCTGACACATATTTAACCCATCTATCCCAAAAAATAAAAATCCCCACACTAATATATGGGGATAAAATTCAATACAAAAACTTAATACACAATCATCCCACCGTTTTGAGAGATGACCTGTCCTGTCATGTAACTATTCTCGTCGCTTACAAGAAACTTAACAAGATTTGCCACCTCTTCTACGGTTCCTAGTCTTCCAAAAGGAATTTCGTGGCGGACTTCTTCCAGTGTACATGCTCCGAGATCTTCGCACATTTTTGTTAGGATTGCGCCGGGAGCGATACAGTTTACACTTATTCCACTATATGAGAGCTCGTTTGCTAAACTCTTTGTGTAGGAGATTATTGCTGCTTTTGTTGCTGCGTAGTGGCTCTCGTTTGAGGCACCGACTATGCCCCAGATGGAGCTTAAATTTAAAATTTTTCCTGATTTCATCGAAATCATACCTGGAAGAGCTCTTCTCGTCACGTTTATAAGTCCTCCCACATTTATTTTAAATAAATTTTCTATTTCTTCTACACTTGCGTCTTGAAATAACCCATACATGGCAATGCCTGCGTTATTTATAAGTATATCCACAGGACCTACCATACATTCTATTTCTGAAAACATGGCATCCACTTCTTCTGGCTTTGAGATGTCCGCCTTCACCATGTAGCCTACAGTTTTTTCCTTTACGTAATTTAATACTTCTAGTGCTTCGTCTTTACTTTTATTGTAATTAATTATTATTCTGTAATCTTTAGCTGAAAGAGCCCTTGCAATGGCTGCTCCGATTCCTCGTGAGCTCCCTGTTATTAGTATATTTTTCATAGATACCTCCGATTCTATTATTTCAGTTATGTTTAAAAATTGCAAAACTTTTTGTTAAGTTTAATTTTATTTTCAGAATAAGGTTGTATTTTTGAAAATTTCTATATTTATTAGAAATACAGTTCTGTATGGAGTATAATTATATTTAATAATAGGGGGCAATTATGAAAAATTTAAAGGAAGAAAATTTAACCCTGCTCTGCGACTTCTACGAATTTGCGATGGCAAATGGATATTTTGAAGCGGGCATCGGGGATAAAATTGTATATTTTGACATGTTTTATAGGACTGTGCCGGATAATGCGTCCTATTCAATTGCTGCAGGTCTTGAACAGGTCATCGACTATATAGAAAATCTTCATTTTTCTGATGAGGATATAGATTTTTTACGTACGAAGAAGATCTTCCACGAAGATTTTTTAGAATATTTGAGAAACTTTAAATTTGAATGTGATGTTTGGGCTATTAGAGAAGGTACAGTTGTATTTCCTCAAGAACCTATTGTTATAGTTAAAGGTCCAATCATGCAGGCACAAATGCTTGAAACTATGATTCTTCTAACTATCAATCATCAAACGATGGTTGCTACAAAGGCGAACAGAATCGTAACTGCTGCAAAGGGTAGACCTGTGGTTGAATTTGGATCTAGACGTGCACAAGGCTACACTGGTGCAAACCTCGGTGCGAGGGCTTCCTATATTGGAGGTTGTGCTGGAACTGCAAACACTCTTGCGGAAAAATTATACGGTGTGCCTGCTTTAGGTACTATGGCTCACTCATGGGTACAACTATTTAGTTCTGAATATGAAGCTTTTAAAACTTATGCACAGGTATATCCTAATAATTGTCTTCTTCTAGTAGATACCTATGACACTTTGAAGGAAGGTATTCCTAATGCTATAAGAGTATGGAACGAAGAATTAATACCAAAGGGAATTAGACCAAAGGGAATCAGAATCGACTCTGGAGATATTGCATATCTTTCTAAAAAAGCTAGGGTTATGCTTGATGAAGCTGGTTTTTCCGATGCAATTATAATGGCATCCAACTCCCTTGATGAATGGACCATAGAATCTATTTTGACACAAGGAGCAAAACTCGATTCGTTTGGTGTTGGAGAAAGACTTATCACTTCTAAATCAAGTCCGGTGTTCGGTGGAGTTTACAAGCTTGTTGCCTATGAAGAAAATGGAGAGATCGTGCCAACTATTAAGATTTCTGAAAATGTTGCGAAGATTACTACTCCAGGATTTAAATCCCTATATAGAATCTATGACAAGAGTACTATGAAAGCTGAAGCTGACGTAGTTTGTTTAAATTCAGAAAAGCTAGAAGAGATGGACGAACTAGAAATATTCCATCCAATTTACACTTGGAAGAGAAAGAAATTTACAAATTTTGTAGCCAAAAATCTCATGGTAAAAGTATTTGAAAAAGGAAAACTTGTTTACGATATGCCAACTTTGGAAGAAATTAAAGACTACGCTCAGAAAGAACTAGCGAGCCTTTGGGACGAAGTGAAGAGACTTGAAAATCCTCACGAATACATCGTCGACCTTTCACAAGATCTATGGGATATCAAGGACAGACTTTTGAAGGAGCATAGAAAATAATGGACGTTTATAGACTTATTGTGGATAGAGATGATTTTAACCGCTATTTAAAGAATGGAAGAGTTACTTTTAATTTTAAATTAAGTAGAGATTATAAAAATTTCAAAGAATATAGTGAAATAGTTTCACAAGAGTTTGTAAATTCAAAAGATATAAAGAACTTTTTAAATGGACTAAATAAAATTAAAAAAGGCGATCTTCTGTACCTGGTTGCAGAAGGTAGCCTTGCCATTGGAGTTTCTAGAGAAGATGCCAAGTTTGAAGATGGATTTGATATTCCATTTGATTTTAAAATGTTAGAGAGTGCTTCTATGCCAATGGAAGTTAAGAAAAGCCTCGGTGGACATATCTTTAGAAAGATAAATATAGAAGGTTTCTATGAAAAATCTTTAGGTCTTACTAAGGTCACTGGAGCTGTGGTTCCAAAACAGTATTCCTACTTGGTTTTAAAAGAAGAACAAAGAAAGCCTCGCTCAAAGAAGATTGTAAAGCCACAGGAAAATATGGCGGAACTTATAATAGAAGTCCATCCTCCAGAAGAGGAAGTGGCAGATATTGCAATAAGCATGACGACAAAACTTCCACAAAAGGTTGAAAGACCGATGCTTCCTAATACGGAAGAAAAGAATCTGGCAAAGATTATCTTTGATTATCAAGTATCTATGGCAGAGCTTATGTTTAAAACTTATATCGATATATTAGAAAATTTCACGAAGAATTTATAGGAGGAAAATGGTAGTATTATTTGATTTAGATGGAACGATTATAGACTCATACCTTGGAATTAGCTCTGGTCTCAAGGAAACTTTTAAAAAGTACGGGGTAAAGGATGCAGAATCTTTGGACTACAATCAATTTATCGGTCCACCACTTAGTGACAGTCTAAAGGCTGTGTTTGATGATGACGAAGAGATAGTAGAGGTAATAGCGGACTTTAGAAATTACTATGACGAAAAAGGTCAGTACGAGCTAGTTGCCTACGAAAATATAGAAGACGTGTTTAAAGAAATTTCGAACCATAAACTCTTGGTTGCCACATCGAAACCTCAGGAAAGGGCGAGGGACATCTTAGGTAGACTAGGATATTCAAAGTATTTTAAATACATCGCCGGCGCAGTGGAAGGAGAGCACAATAAAGAGCTAATAATAAGAGATGCACTTAGTAAAATAGATTACGACGAAGACGAAGAAATCTACATGGTTGGAGATAGATTTTCAGATATAGTAGGAGCTAAAGGTGCAGGAGTTAAATCTGTGGGAGTTCTCTACGGATATGGAAAAAGAGATGAACTAGAACATTATGGTGCTGACTATATCGTAGACACAGTGCTGGATTTAAAAGATTTTTTTAGAAACAAATAGAGAGAAAAAATGAAATTAGATTACAACGTACTGGATATGATTTTTGAAATACTTGGGACTATTTCATTTGCGTTTTCAGGAGCCATGGTTGGAATCAAAAGGGGCATGGACCTCTTCGGTGTAATGGCACTAGGAGTAGTAACTGCACTGGGAGGAGGCCTCGTAAGAGATTTGATCCTCGGCAACACCCCGCCAGTCATGTTTCGTGATTCTCGCATGGCAATCTATGCAATAGTGTCCTCGGTACTTCTCTTTATGATTTTTTATATAAGGTTTGATATCATCGAATCCAAGTGGATGAGAAGGATCACTCTTGTTATGATGTTATTTGATGCACTAGGACTTGGGGCATTTACAGTAACGGGAATCACCACCGCATTAAACATGGGATTTGAATATAAATTCCTGCTTCTATTCGTAGGAGTACTTACGGGAGTAGGCGGAGGAGCGCTAAGAGATGTGTTTGCAAGCGAAATCCCCGCAATATTTAGAGAACAAATATATGCGGTTGCGAGTTTCTTGGGGGCGATGGTCTATATAAGTTTAATAGGAGTAGTCCACTTAAGCTTGGCTAAGATGCTTGCGTTTATGGTGGTGTTTTTGATTAGACTTATGGCAATCACCTTCGACATGCACCTACCAAGGATAGATAGAAGTTAGAATAAGGCAAGGAAAAAAATATTTCTTGTCTTTTTTTATTGGAAAAATCTAAATAGTTAAAAGTCTGATAGCTTCACTGATTTATTATGATATAATTAGAAATAAGAACAATTCTAATTAAGATCTACTCAAATTTAAAATTAATAAAATATTAGATAGGAGGAAGGTAGATGTATTGTCAAAATTGCGGACACAATAACGAAGAAGGAGCAATATTTTGTGAAGCCTGCGGAACAAAATTAGAAAACAATATTACTCCCCAAGAAGAAAATATTTACCAGGATAGATTTTCAAATGAGAGATCTAGTAAAAGAAAGTGGAGTACTGTAAATATTATTATGGTTTCACTTCTAGCTTTGTTCATCATCGGATTTGCACTATTCTTTGGATGGAAGTACTACGAAACGAAAAATGCAAATGGGTACAAAGAGCCCATCATCGGAACTGAAAATGCTGAAAATGAAAATACAAATGAAGATACAGAAACTGATCAAGACCACGAAAGTTCGAAGGACTTAGAAAATAATTTTGAGGAAGAAAATAATGAAACGGCGGATGATAACTCTCAAGGAGAAGGTGTTGAATCAGAGTTATTTTCAAAAATGATAGGTGTTTGGAAATATACTGGTGACGATTTAGAAAATCCAGATCAGTATCGTGTTAGAATCAGTAAGACTCAAGTAGATACATACCTTTTAAACACTGATTTATATTCTGAGTTTGAGATTGAAAAAGTAAAAGTAGATAATGTACACAACAAAGTTACACTCTACGGCTCTGAATATCCGTCAGCAATGTATGAAGAAGAACTAGAGGATTATGAAGAAGGAACATATGAGATTTTAAGTAACGAAGATGGTATGGTAACGATCAAGGAATTAAATAGGATATATGTAATAGAGCTTGAGGATGATAAAAATATAAATGTCTACTACGAAGGGTATAAATCAAGCTATACCTATTCTAACGGTTTAGAAGAGGGAATGTAATGTTTTGTCAAAATTGCGGGCATAAAAATGAAGATGGTGCAGTATTCTGTGAAGTTTGTGGAATGAAATTAGAAGAAAATTTTCATGGAAATGCACATTTTCAAAATATGAGAGAAACAAATTCTAGAAACTCAGATAAAAATGGAAACAATAGAGATATAAAAAAAGGAATTATCATAGGTGCAATAGTTACATTTGCGGTAGTATTGTTGTGTGCAATCATTATTTATGGTCCAGATCTTTTGAAAAATGATAAAAATAATTCAGATAAAAATTCAGTGGAAAGTGTGGCAACAGATAATAAAAAAGATACGGATAAAAATTCCGATGACGATAATGAAAAATATACAGATTCCATAGCTTTTGCAGATAGTAATGAAGAAAATGAAAACTTAGAGGAAGATAATTCTAAAGAAGATTTAGAAATGGAAGATGATAAAGGCGAAGTAGATAAGACAGAAGATAAAAATGACAAAGAACCAGCAGCAATCGGTGAAATACCTGTGATTTTCGTTGGGGCAAGTTCAACTCTTCCACAAAAAGATATAATCCACTACCCAAAGAGAACCATTGACGACGATTTGAGTACCGCTTGGTCCGAAGGGGTTGATGGTTCTGGAATAGGAGAGAGTATAGATTTTGGATTTGATACATTTTTCAACGTTTCAAGTATTACAATTTGGAATGGATACCACAAGTCAGAGAAACTATACTATGCAAACAATAGACCTAAGAGAATTAGAGTTGACGTATCAAATTCTGAAGAAAGTTTTGAAATAGAGCTTCGAGATATAATGGAACCGCAAACTATAGAGCTACCTAACCCTATTTCTACAAACCACGTGTCCTTCACCATAGAAGATGTCTACTATGGAAATTCATTTGACGATACATGTATAACTGAAGTAAAATTTTTTGGAAATTAAAGATAGGTTTTGACCTATCTTTTTTTATTGGATATTAAATATTCGGTTCGTTAGAATAAAAATAGCGCCCACCATATATAGTGAACGCTATAATAAAATTATTTAAATTCAAAATTAATTTATATTGTCGTTTGCTTTTGGTTTTGTAAATGCGGACACAATTATAAACGCTGCTGCAAATCCTAGTACTATCATCATATTTGGAAGGATGGTGGATAGGCTCGGAGCTTCCATGAGCATTTCGTTATTTTTTATATAGTAGTAGCCAGGAAATACTTTTCCTATGGTGAGGGCAGTCTTTCCCAAAATTTCTTGCGGAACAAATGCTCCACATAGGAATGATGATCCAAGGGACACTACATTCATCACACCTTGCATGGCGTTAGAATCTCTTAATATATTTGCAATCATAACAGCCATCGATACGACTGAGATTGTAAAAACAAATGAGTTTAGCATCATAAGGTTTATGTGAGTTTTACTGAAGTCGTAGTGATACATAATGACAAATAGCACCATGTATAGAATCCATGCCGCAAGTCCCACCACAATATGGCCGAGCATCATCTCGAGATTAATCCGAGTCCTTGGAAGTGGAGATACAATATTTCTCATAAGTATAGGTTTTTCCTTGTAGACTTTGACTATGGTTGAAACTATAAGTATGATTTGAGAAAGAAGCAAGTAGTTTAAAAAATTGAAATAGTAGCGACTTGTGTCCTTTTTAATGTCTGCGTCGCCGGATTTTATATTGACTGCAACTTTCTTTTCCAAGTCCTCAATGGCGTTTTTTATAGCTTCCTCTTCTGTGAAGCCTGCTTTTTCATATACGCCAACTTGGCTCAGATAGATATTTATTTTATTTTCTACATTTGTTGAGTAGCTGTCGTCTGGGGCGGATTTGTAGAGCACCTCTTTAGTGGTGTCGAAGTTTTTTGGTATTTCTATTGCAGCACTTATAAAATTGTAGAAGAGTTTGTCTTCTACCAAGTCTTTGTCCATCTTCACAATATGGGTGTTCTTATCCAGGTAGTCATAGAGGGCGCGGGAAAGTTTTGTGTCTGCATTATCTTCCAAATATATATTTACGTCCACGGATTTATAAGAGGGTTCATTTGTAGTCTTGGTAAAGAAGCTCATCAAAACTATAAATATTATCGTATATAAAATTATGGACGTCTTATGGGCCCAAGTTATTTTGAAATAATTTTTAAAGACTTTCATATTCTTTGCCTCTCATAAATATCAGTGATGCACCTATGAACACTACAGTTAGAACCAAGAGATTTACCATGTCATGACCGAACCTTGTCGTTGAATCATAGTAATATAGGGAGTAGACTGCATCTGTTATAATTGCAACGGGATTTATTTTATTTACAATAGGTGCGTGCTCAGCAATGATTATCTTCATATCTGCTACCATCATTCCCGCTAAGAATGACATGAGCATGGTGATTGCGATTCCCAATCCGATTTTGGTGTCGAGACTTGCCTTATTTGAAACTCCGATTAACATACCGAAGGCTACACCACAAAGTGATCCAAGGGCTGCAAGTTCTATGATTTCCAAAGATCGATTTCCAAACTCAACTCCGAGAGCATATTTTAAGTAGGCTATAAATATAAGTGTGATTGCAAAATTTATTATCCAACTGACTAGAACCGATGCGGACAGCATGATGCTCTTTTTGGTTGGAGAGACTGCATTTCTCTTGCCGTTGGTAGAGAGATTTGCCTCGTACTGAAAACTTACGAAGAGTCCCCACATATATCCGTAGATGGTGGTCATACCGAGGAGAGTGTAGAAAAATGCGTTTACTGGATCCATATTTTTCCGCGACACGTCTTTTATGTGGTTTTCAACACTTAAAATTTTACTTATGTCTGTCCTTGGATTTTTCATCATCACTTTACTTATCATCGAAGATTTTTGCGAATAAGCATTCATGATGGTTTCAACAATCGTTTCTGAGATTCCAGACTTTTTCGTATAGATTTCGTCAAAGGATTTGATATAGACTTTTACGTCTTTATCTTCATCTAAAACATCTTCGCTGCTTGCGGTTCTGACCTTGAAGTATTTTTCTTTTTCCATTTCATCCATAAAGCTTTTGAAGTTTGCATCTTCCATTAGATTGGTGTTTACTGCCACGTCTACGGTCTTAAACTTCATATTTTCTGTAATATTTCCAAAGGCAAGCTTAAAAAATACTCCCAGGATGATCGGGAATATCAGTGACCAAAAGAGAAGGGGTCGCTGTCTTAAAAGCACCTTAAAAGTATTTTTAAAAGAATGAATAAACATACTAATCCCTCAAATCCTTACCTGTAAGTTCCAAGAACACATCGTTTAAGCTAGGTTTTTCAACATTAAGTGAACTATACTTAATATTATTTTCGTCGAGAAGCTTGATTAGCTTCATAAGATATCCATCTCCATGGGAAAATGTGAGTCTAACTGAGCTGTCTTTTTCTTCATAGCTTAGAATGTGTTCAAGAGATTTAATCTTTTCTTTAACTTCATCACTTAGATTAGAAGAGGTGAAGCTTATCTTTTCGTTCATTTCTATGCTGTTCTTTAACTCTTCTGATGTTCCCTTTGCGATGACCTTGCCCTTGTCGATTATGACTATGTCGTCGCAGAGAAAGTCGACTTCGTCCATGTAGTGGGATGTGTAGATGATGGTGGAGCCTTCCTTGTTTAATTTTTTTATCCCTTCAAGAATATTGTTTCTGGATTGAGGATCTACTGCAACGGTTGGCTCATCTAGAATAATTATCTCTGGTCTGTGGGCGATTCCGCAGGCGATGTTTAGCCTTCGTAGTAGTCCTCCGGAGAGCTTCTTCGGTTTAAATTTTACGAAGTCATTTAGACTTACTAAATCAAGTGCCCTCTTGACCAAAATTTTTCTTTCTTCCTTGTCCTTTATGTAGAGACCGCAGAAGTAGTCGATATTTTCGTAGACATTTAGTTCGTCATATACAGCCACGTCTTGAAACACGACTCCAATCCTTCTTTTAATATCATAGGCATCCGGGGACATCTCCTTACCGAAGATTTTCACGCTGCCTGCATCTTTTTTTAATAGGGAGAGGATGCAGTTTATGGTTGTGGATTTGCCGCTTCCGTTGGGACCGAGTAGTCCGAGTATTTCTCCGGATTTAACTTCTAAGTCCAAATTATCTACCGCAATTAACTCCTTATATTTTTTAACAAGTCCCTTCACTTCTATAACACTTTCCATATGAACCTCCAATATTTTTTCCACTTTAATTTTAAGATATTACATTTAGCAATGTGTAAAATAATTGTAAATCTCGCGTAAACTCGTCTACAAACCAACTGTTTACAATGAATGGCTTTTGAATTTGTAAATTTTTAGAAAAATAAAACCCGGAAAGTTCCGAGTTTTTTTCGATTTATCTTTTAAAATCCTCTTAAATATTCTGGCTTATAATTTTCTTCCCGGAGTGCATCTTCGATTTCTTCGATCATTCTCTTCTTATCTTCGTTTAGATTTCCTGCGAGGGAGATGTAGTTACTTGCGTGGTTGGAGCGAAAGACTGTGCCTTCAGAATCCACATGTTCTAAAAATATTTTGATCTCTTGAAGAATATCAAGTGGGCTTAGTCTTTTAAATTCGCCGGATTTATATCTTTCATAGAGAGGTGTGTCTGGAAATAGGTCCAAGGTCAGGTAGGAAATATAATCTGCCTTCGCTCCTGTTACAACTTTTGCGGTTTCAACTGCATTTAACTCCATCTTTTCCATTCCGCCAAGTCCTGCGATGATGGTGGCAGACACCTTTATACCTGCGGCTTTTGCCTTCTTAGTTGCCAATATATATTCTTCTGCGGTGGAATTCTTGTTTACATCTTTTAAGATTTCGTCGGAGCCACTTTCGTATCCCACATAGACCATTTCGATTCCATGCTCTCTAAGTTCTCTTAACTCTTCGTCAGATTTTCTAAGAATATCCTTCGCCGTTGCGTAGGTGGTGATCCTCTCTAAATTTTCCATATTCTTTGCAAGAAAATCGCAGAGGTCTACGAGTTTGTCATTTGAAAGGCAGAGAGCATCTCCGTCGGCGATAAAGACTCTTTTGTAAAATGGCCTCTCTTCCAAATACTCCTTTATTTCCACCTTAAGCTCTTCCAAATCTCTAAGATGAAAGGTATCGTCCTTGTACATGGAGCAGAAGTCGCACTTGTTGTAACTGCATCCAACAGTGGCTTGCACAATTAATGAACGAGCCTCGCTAGGAGGCCTGAACACTTTTCCATAATATTTCATTATAGAATTTCCTTTAATTTTTCTAAGAAACCTTCCACTTCTTCGTCGGTGGTTCTGTAAGATGTGCAAAGTCTTACGTTGTAGACGTCGGTGCCTAAGTTTTCAAGACCGATTAATGCAAACTCTTCTACTTTTTCTATTTGATCTTTGGTTAAACTTATGAAAAGTTGGTTGGATTCTGGTGGAAATGCAAATACAACTCCCAATTTTAAGAGTCCATCCTTTAGTTTCATAGCTTTTTCGTAGGCGTTTTTACCGAGTTCATAGTAGAGACCATTTTCAAATAGGGCGTCAAATTGTGCAGATAGGATAAATCCCTTCGCCATGATAGAACCCTTTTGTTTCATATGATTTCTAAGTCTGTCCTTTAGATCGTCTTCTACAACTACAAGGGCTTCGCCAAACATTGCGCCGTTCTTGGTGCCGCCGATGGTGAAGATGTCGCAGCTTTCAGAAAGTTCTTTTAGAGTAAATCCTTCCCTCGCCATAGCCACTGCAAGTCTTGCTCCGTCGACGAATAGGTAAGTTCCAAATTCAAGGCAGACTTCGTAGAGAGCTTTAATTTCGCCAATGGAGTAAACAGTACCAGCTTCTGTGGTGTTGGAAATATATACAACTTTTGGAATTACATCATTTTCTGCACCGAAAAGGGCGAGCTTGTCGCGAAGAAGATTTTCTGTAAGCTTGCCATCTGGAGTGTCTATAGTTACAACCTTGTGGCCAGTCGCTTCCATAGATCCAGTTTCGTGGATGGAAATATGTCCGGTAGTTGCACAGACGATAGCTTCGTAACTCATAAGAGTGTGGGTTGCAGCGACGATATTTGCAATAGTTCCTCCAGGAAGAAATTCAACCACCACATCGTCACGACCGATTTCTTTCTTAATCTTTTCTTGAACTGAAAGGGAATAATCGTCTTGACCGTAACCGATCATCTTATCTTCGTCTAGTTTTGCTAAAAATTCGTATACTTGTGGATGACCTTTGTCATTATAATCGTTTAAAAAATTTTTCATAGCGCCTCCATTGTTTAACTTCTTTTTTTTAACTATAATAATAGTATATTACAAAACAAAAGGAATGATAATATGAAACATGATTCTCATGGAGTAAATTTATTTGAAATATCTAAGAAGTACGGATTCAAAGAAGAGGACATCGTTGATTTTTCATCGAATATAAATCCATTCGGCATGCCAAAATCAGCCAAAGACGAAGTAATAAGAAGGATTGACGACCTATCCACCTATCCAGACCCAGAATATAGAAGTTTAAAAGCATCCATCGCAAAATATACCGGCGCCTGTGAGGGCGATATCCTAATCGGATCTGGAACATCTGAAATAATTGCAAATTATATAAGGTATGTAAATCCAAAGAGGGCGATACTTTTAAGTCCATGCTACTCAGAATATGAAAATGAACTTAGAAAGATAGGCTCAGAAATTTTCTACTACGATTTAGAAGAAGAAAATAACTTTGAAATCAAAATAGAAAGTTTGATAGATAAAATAAATGAAAACGACGTGGAATTATTTATCTTTGCAAACCCAAACAATCCAACGGGAACCATACTTGAAGTTTCAGAAGTAGAGGAAATCCTAAAACGGACGAAGTGTAAAGTGTTTGTCGACGAAACCTATGTGGAATTTGCGGACAAGAAAGTATATTCCCAAATAGAACTGACAAAGAAGTATGACAAACTACTCGTTGCTCGTTCAACGTCTAAATTCTTCGCATCCCCGGGGATAAGGCTAGGATACGCCACCACCTCGGATGAGAAATGCAAGGAATATTTCTTCAAGGACAGTTTGATTTGGGGAGTAAACATCGTCGCAACCATCGCTGGAGAAAAGATGTTCTCTGATAATAAATATCAAGACGAAGTATATAAATTTGTCGAAGAAGAGAGAGAGTACGCATTGGAATTTTTAAATGGGTTAGAAGGACTAAAAGTTTATAAATCCAAAGGGAACTTCATAATGTGCAAACTCCTAGGAGGTAAAACCGCAGCAGAACTCTATGACTACTTGATACCACAAAAGCAAGTGGTAAGAAACCTAGCAAGTTTTAAAAATCTTGGAGAAGAATACTTTAGATTTTGTATTTTAGGAAGAGAAGATA
The DNA here is from genome assembly GCA_947254665.1 of uncultured Peptoniphilus sp. Lineage (GTDB taxonomy): Bacteria > Bacillota > Clostridia > Tissierellales > Peptoniphilaceae > Peptoniphilus_B. Next base: position 473 of record CAMYEJ010000003.1, on the reverse strand, counting down.
ATAGGAAATTACTTTTGAATATAGAAAAGTTTTTGAAAGAGCAGTAGAAATACTGCTTTTTGTTTTGGGTATTTTTAAATGCTATCCAGATAGCATCTGTAACAATATAATTTTTGTAGCGGAAGCAATCTGCTTCCATTGACTTAGTTACTAAATTATTTTCACTTAGCCGTCAGGCGTAATTGCACCTATACATATTATTACCACTTGTAGCGGAACCTTCCATGTTCCATAGCCGAAGGCTACAATGAACCACCCAACTACAGTCACCCTGAGCGGAGACGGCAACGCCGTCGTAGTCGAACGGGTATAAGCTGTATTTAACCTAGTCCTCACAAATGAAATTAATAATTTTTATAATTCATGCTATCCAGATAGCATCAAAAATAAATATAAATAAATATTTTATGAATAACCTAACCCTATTCTTTCTTCTTCAAAAATTTTTTTACGAGGGAGAGGGAGGGAATTAA
>CAMYEJ010000002.1 GCA_947254665.1 uncultured Peptoniphilus sp. | reverse complement strand
GAGCGAGGAATTTATTCCGAGTCGAACGGGTATAAGCTATATTTAACCTAGTCTTGGCAAGTGAATTCATCCAAACATAAACTCACAAAAGTCTAAACCATTTATTAAATAATTCCACGTAGAGCCTCTCGGCTATGGGAGCAGGTTGCTTCCGCTACAAAAATAAAACCTTACTCCGGACCATCCCATAGAATTCTTAATCACAATCCTAATACAGAAATAACCTACATCACCACAGGTGATTTTTGCTTTCGTCGTTAAGAAATTTTCCACTGTCTGAGCGAAGCGAGTTTGGAAAATTTTAGCCGAATAAAAAAATCACTACCAAAACCTCCCCAATGCGAGGTGGGTAGAGGGAGCTCGAGGGAGAAGGGAGGAAACTGCGAGTCTCGAAGAGAAAACCGTAGGTTTTTTCGAGAGACGTTAATTGCCTCCCTCTCCCTCGTAAAAGAAAATTGGAAGGAGAAAAGAATAAGAATAGATAAGTGTAGAATATTTATTTACATTGATTTTAATTTTTATAATAATCATCAATACTGCCCCCACAAGGGTTATACCCGTTCGACTCCAATGACTCAGCCAATGCTTCGTCATTTCCGCTCAGGGTGACTGTCTTCCTTTATATTTTTTCTGTAAATGGAAGCAGGTTGCTTCCGCTACAAAAACACTCCCAATCACCTAAAAATAAAAAATACCCCTAATTATTCTAAAAATTAGGGGCAAAACCATATTCTATTTTCTTCGTCTTCTCTTTCTTCTCCCACTATTACCGCCGACATACCTTACTAGTTTCAAAACAAAAACTACCAAAAGTATTATAAGCACAGTGGTTACTGCGAGGATTCCATTCTTAAGTCCCTTCACTCCCGGAGCGGCTTCCACATTATCATCTGTCATATCTGCCTTCGCCACGTCTTCTACCAATTTACAATTTACGAGTAGTCTCTGTTTTCTAGGTGGTGTAAGTGGATCGCATGTTAATAGGGTGAGTATTTTCTTTCCTGGAACAGAATCCAGTTTCTCCCATTCCCAGGCTTCGATGATTTCTTTGTCCTCAACCTTGTACTCTAGGGTTTTGTTTGGCCAACTTAAATACACTGAATCTCCTGCGGTTAGTTTGTCCAGATTCCAAAACATAATCGCTTGGTAGTATCCTCTGTGTCCCGCGATTACAGCTCTAGTTCCAGACTTTTCACTAGGCAAATCCGTCCCCTCAATATGGGCAACTCCCATGGCAAGGTGCTTCTTGGAAGCATCCAGGTAAACAGGCTCCGTCACATCAATCTTCGGTATGCTTAAATACGCAAACACCTGGTCCTTGTCCTCCAAAAATGAATAGTCGGAGGCATAATCGTCTGTTGCAAATGGATCCACGATATTCACTTCACCATTTAAAGATTTATTATATTTTTCAATCTCGCCCAAAGTATGATTATCTAGCTCCATACCGCTACTCATAAATTTTTTATAGCCACTGGACCCTGCGATAATATCCTCTGACAGCTTAAAAAAACCATAAAGGGGAATTGAAATCCCCAAAATAATCAAAAGATACCCAAGAATAACCTTGTTTCTCTTATTCATCTTTCTTCTCCTCTATCGAATCCATGTATTCCCTGTACCTTCTAAGCACCTTTCTGTAGTCAGATCTAGAGTAAAGCATAAGCACAAAAAGTACCACGGAGAATGGAATCGTAAACGCAAGCATGTCCCTATATTCCAAACCAAGGGAAATAAGCGCACGAGAATCTTCCTTCACAGGAGCCACATAAGGCACGCGATGACCCCTCACAAGAAGTCTGTGAGAGTTAATCATGTAAGGCGTACAAGTTAGAAGTGTCGCATAATCCTTGTCGTCCACCACTAGCACTGGATCAAAATTAGAAGGCTCCACCGTCATGATCTGGTCCACCTCATAGGCAAGCACAGTTTGGATATTGTGTATATAGAAAATATCGCCCTTTTGAAGCTTGTCAAGATCCCTAAAAAGTCTCGCAGAAGGAAGTCCCCTGTGAGCAGTTAAAACAGTATGAGTAGACTTACCACCAATAGGAAGACTCGTCCCCTCCAAGTGGCCAACGCCCTTGTTCAAAACCTCAAAACTAGTACCTGCATAAATAGGAAGATTCGTGTCAATCTTAGGAATTTCCACAAACCCGAGCTTCTCCTTTACCTCAAGCATACGAGCATACTCAGCAATCCCTTCCTTTTCCTTTTCAGTATAAGGGTCTGCAAGCTTAGACGGATCAAGAGTAGAGTTATAGCCCTCAGCAAGCTCGATTCTTCTTAAAATCTCATTGTCACTCAAATTCTTGGCATTCTCAGTAAAGTCGAGAATCTGATTATTAGCCTCAATCCTGTAGTAATAATTGGAAATAACAGGGTACATCATGATGACAAAACCGGCGATGAAAAGAATAACAAGTGGCCAGATCTTCTTCTTACCTTTAGACTTACTCATTACCATCACCCCTCTTGACATCGTGATTCTTGAGAATCAACATATACCTCTTCGTCTTTCTCTTGTAATTGTAAATCATCATGAGCATAAGCACGATAAACGCAATATCAGCCATAAACATATACTTATACTTGAAGTGAGTCTTATTGCTTAAGATGAAAGAATCATCAATAGCAGGATCGTAATCAACCCTATGACCCCTCACAAGAAGCCTGTGAGTATTGATCATAATAGGCGTACAAGTAAGAAGAGTCGCATAATCATGACCAGGCACAATCAAAAGATCACTGAAGTTGCTAGGCTCAACCACAAGAATTTGATCCACCTCGTAGGCAATAGTCTCCTTCAAATTGTGAATATAGAACCTCTCACCGAGCTTCACATTCTTAAGATCAGAAAACAGCTTCGCCGTAGGAAGCCCAGAATGAGCAGTGATAACCGTGTGGGTCGAATTGCCACCAATCGGAAGACTCGTACCCTCCAAGTGACCAGCCGCCACCTGAAGCACATCCTCAGAAGTCCCAGCACGAATAGGAATATCCACATCGATAGAAGGAATCTGAATATGACCAATTTGCTCATGAAGCTCAAGCATGCGGGCGTACTCAGCACGACCCTTGTTGTGGCGCTCCTTAGCATAAGGATCCTCAGACACACTATTCACCAAAGAATCATTGAAAGCCTGAGCAAGATCCATCCTTCTCTTAACCTCTTCATCAGACAGTTTGCTCTTTTCACTATCGAAACTAGACACCTGTTGCGTAGACTCCACACGATAGTACAACCTAGAAACCGTCGGATACATTAAAACTAAAAAACCTAAAATAAAAATTAACTTAAAAGGCCAAGTCCTTTTTCTCTTACTCTTAGCCATACTCCTCCTAAAATCTATACAAAATAAAATAATTAACTATACATATTTTACCATAAAGGTCCACAATAAAACCAACTTGAGGAAAATAAAAAATAATATAATGCACATCCCGTGAACCCTTCCCTCAGGCGTTAGCCGTGCGAAAATATAAACTACGATTCACATCCCGTAGCGGAACCTTCTAGGTTCCACAGCCGAAGGCTACAATGAATCTCCCAACTACAGTCACCCTGAGCGAACGTAGCGAGTCGAACGGGTATAAGCTCTATTTAACCTAGTCTTTGCAAATTAAAACCATCCATGTTTAACCCCACCAGGGTTATACCCATTCGAAGCCCTAGCCGAAATCTCAGATTTCGTAGCAGGTCTCGTGCAAAGAGTTCCAAAGAAGACGAACGAAGTGAAGTCTGATTTGTAGAACTCGACTGCCTGACTTCGACAGTTCCGCTTCGCTCCACCGTCTCCACTCAGGGTGACTGTTTTCCTTTAGTTTTTCCGCTACAAAAAAACAACCCCCTACATACACCAGTACATAGGGGGCAAATAACATATTGATTAAAATCCTGTGCTATTTAATTTTCAAACCATAAATCATAATCATAAATCACAATCACAAATCGCACCCACGATCATAACCAAAAATCACAACCGCAAATCGCAATCCATAATCATAAATTATAATTTATCATTTATTTTCCTTCACCAAAATACCGCCCCAAATAGAGCATATAATTCCAAAAATCGACATCAAAATCAAACTAATGTCACCAGTCTTCGGAATCCTTCTCGGTTTCTTTGGCTTGTCCTTTTCTCTAGGAGGCTTCTTCGGTTTCTCCCCACCTTCAGGAGGAGGTTTCGGCTTGTCCTTTTCAGGAGGCGGAACAGGCGTATTCTTAATCACCAAATCATTCACAAGAGAATTCTCATCAATAACAAAAGATTGGAGTTCGCCAAGAGGCTCATAGCCCCCGGCAGGCTTCACTTCCCACACAAAGTAGGTACCAAAAGGTAGATTGTCAACAGAAAAGTACCCGTCCTTGTCAGAAACAAGCACCAAATCCTTGCCATTGATTTTAACCCTCTCGTCGTAGCCGTTCACCCTCTTCGTAACGATGAAACGCACGCCCTCAATAGGCTTCTTCGAATCAGAATCGATCTTCCTAAACCTCTTGCCGCCGTCAGAATCCTTGTAGTTCACCACCACAACCTTGGTAGTACCACCATTGACAACGAAACGAGTCCTTACATTCTTAATCCTGTAACCCTCCGGTGCTTGCACCTCTTCAAAGATATACTCGCCGAGCTCAATATTATCGATGCGTATCTTACCCTTCGAATCAGTAATAAGGTTCGACATAATTAAAGTCTCCTCGCCGTTAACCATCTTGTACAGGTTAAACACAGCCCCAGCAAGAGGCACATCATCAGCAGAAACCTTGAAAAGTTCCACATGATTATCAGGAGGCGGAACCTCGTGGCGACCCTTAGGCTTGATAGTCACATCATTGTCATTAGCCACATCAACAGTAAAGACAAAAGGGAAAAACTCAAACTTACCACTGACATTCCTAACCCTAGCATAGTAGGTCCCGGATTTAAAATCCGCAAGGCTCACAACGCCATTCGCATCGGACTTAACAGTAGATTTATTATACTTCGACAAAGCATCATCAGTCCAAGAATTTAAATCCTTAACCAACTTTTCTTTTTCATCAGAAGTAACAATCGTATCCTTAATCTTCCAGATTACAATCTCTCTATAAGCCACATCATTAGCATTGCGACCCTCGCCAGTCAAATCAATAGTAAGGCTCTTAGCATAAACAGCACCTGAGATAATAACCATGCTAAAAATTACACAGCTAAGAAGTAGCTTAAATATTTTATTATTCAATTTTAGCACGGCTTACCCTCTTTCTTAATTAGTTTTCTTCAGCAGTTCTCTTTCTCATAGCGATGAAAGCACCAGCCATAAGTCCGATACCTACAACAGTGAAAATAACAGTACCGATACCACCAGTTTGTGGGATGGTTAAGTTCCTGTTGTTCACTCTTTGAGCTTCTCCATTTTGACCTTCAGCTGCATCTGTTACTACTGTATCTGATTTATAAACTACGCCCTTAGCGTGTTGTTTATAGGTGTCTTTTCCAACAGTAAACTCTTCTCTACCCTTATTTAAAGCATAATCTTTTGGAGCTTGAGTTTCTTGTAGATAGTAAGTTCCATAAGATAAGCCTTTAATTTCAAATTTACCTTGAGTATCAGATTCTAATACTACTCTCGTAGCTGTTGTATCTGTTGTTACTACCCATTTATAAACTCCATTGTTTGCTTCTACAGCATCATCATAAGTTTTTTGAGCAGTCTTAATAGCAGCTTTCTTATCTAGTCCTGCTTGTTCTTTTTGTTGTTCAGCTGTCATAGCATTATATTCTGCTATTAGTTTGTCAAGTGCTTTTTTAGCTGTATCAACTGCAGTTTGTTTTGCATCTTTTTCATTTGGATCTAAATAAGCTAATACTTTTCCATTTTCTTTTGAGTCATAGACTTCGAATTTTGCACCTTGTAGTCTTGCGCCAGTTCTTTCGTCTGCTTTGACAAATTTCTTTCCGCCTGTTACAACTTTTGGTGTTTTTGGTACTAATACTTCTGGATCAAGCTTGTTTGTAAGCGTAACAGTACCGTTAGCTTTTGATTCATAAGCTGGTTTGTAACCTCTTACAACTTCCTTTACAGTATATTCTTTATCATTATCAAGCTTTTCAAATGTGTGGTTGAAGTTAGGACTTGATTTTGTTACAGTCTCTACAACTTTACCGTCTGCGATTAGGTAGTAAGTTACTTCTACTCCAGATGGAGCTGTTGCATCCTTACCGTCTTTATCTGTCCAAGATTTTGTAACAGTGATTTTACCTTCAGATGGTTTTACTTTTTGACCTGGATCTGGGTTACCTGGTGTGAAGGTAATCTTGTTGTCTTCTGGTTTGTCAACTACAGTTTCATTTGTAACTGTTGCTGAATATTGAAGTCTAACTACTACAGCACCTTTTTTAACTTTAGCTTCAATATCTTTCATTATTGCTTGTTCTGATGTTTTTTTATTTTCATTGAAAGTTACATCAAATCCATAATCAGTTGCTTTATAGGTTGCACCTGCAACTGTAGCATTATTAGCAAAATTATATGTTACAGTTGTTGCTTCTTGTTCACCAATTTTTGCTTGTTCAACTGTTATCTTAAGGTCGTTGTTGTATTTTAGACCCTTAGTCATGATATCTGACCATGACATAGATTTGTAAGTGTTGTTTTGAGGAATGTTTGTAACTACTTCATATGGTATCATTGTACCTACTTTTGTAGATACAGTATTTTTATCTGTATCGTATTTTGCTATGTCAGCTTTCCATGCATTAACCATATCATCAGTTACAGTTGTCTTTCCAGTTCTTTGAGCCTCAGCAATAAATTCATCAAGTTGTTCTTTAGTCATCTTTCCAGCTTGACCTTTTAAGAAGTTCTTGTCAATTTCAACTTTGTTTGTAACAAGGTTCTTTGGATATACGTTTACAATGCTTAGATAAACTGTTCCTGGAGCATAAGTTTTACCAGCTTTTGTTACTTCTACTGGGTTTGTAAGTGGTAAAGTAATACCAAATGGAACAGCGATTTGAGATGAAATACTATCTGGAGCACCATCAACTCCTTCTGGTTTTTTATAGCCTGATTCTACGAACCATAGAGTTTTTTTGCCTTGTACATTTATAGTAGCAAGACCATTATCGCCTGTTGTTATAGTTTTTTTAATTATTGTAGCAGATGAGCCTGATGGTTTAAGGAATGCTTCTACATCAGCTACTGTCTTGTAAGAGTTTGGAGTAGCTTTCATAGTCGCTAATTGATCATCAGTTACTTCATAGTAAGTAAAGTCTACTCCTTTAAGACCTTTAACATTTGTACCAAGTTTTGGATATCCTTTAGTAGGATCTATAACTCCTCCTGTGTGGTTCCATGGTGCTCCTTCATTAAAAGTATCACCCATTAATTTGTAAACATTTAGAGTGGTATTTTTTGGTTCAGTTAATGATACTTGATCTTCATTAATCTTCCCAGTTGGTGGTTTAATTTTTCCAGATGCAGAATCAACTTGTACTGTTTCATCTGGATGGTCAGCATTGTCAGCCATCGCGGTTAGCGGGCTAAATGCACCTAGTATCATCACTAATGCTAGAATTAGTGACATAAATTTTTTCTTGTTCATAATAAACTCCTTGTGTTTTTTCTGGGATTGGGTCCCAGTTCCCATTTTACATCTAAGACTTTCGTCTTAATTAAACTGGGTTAGGGTCCCAGCGCCCATATATAAATGGTCATCGACCAAATATTCCTTACATCTTGGGATTTATCGTGTCCCGTCATCTTATTCTTTCCATTTATCCAAGGAGCAGTGACGATGTTTCGCCACCGCCCTTGTTATTATTTTGTTGTTTTCCGTTAGGTTTCCTTAAGTAACCCATGCAACTGCTGTCACCCTGAGCGAGCGTCAGCGAGTCGAACGGGTATAACCTCCGAGGATTCAGTCCTCACAACTGCATTTTCCAACCGCCATCACGGAGGGTACCTCTGGTTATCTTTGTAATCATTCATCGAAAACCAGCCCCCTTCTTCTCCTGTAGCTTAAATAAGCAAGTCCAACAAGCGATGCCCCAACACAGGTGAATATGAATGTACCCATACCACCGGTGTGAGGATATTCCGCCTTACGATTTTCCACTTCGATTGGTCTTAGATTATACTTATCAGTATCTACATATACTGGACCTTTGCTAGCTAAATTTCCAATATCAAGGGTGTAATTTACTTCATCTATTACTTCTAGGCCTAAAATTACATCCGCTTTTTGTTCTACTGGCAATGAAGTATTGTCTTTATTTATACTTTCTTTTTTTAGCTTACCAGTATATTCTACGACTATGGTATCTGTGGTAGAGATATCTCCTGTTTCGATTCCTTTACCTAAGAATTTTCTTAGTGAATATCTAGATCCGATATTTTCACCAACTTTACCATAGGTTTCTGCGTAATATTCGTGATAGTCTTCTGTGGTCAAATCTTCTATTTTAGTCTTAAATCCTTCTGCATTATCTTTCTTTAAAATAGCAACTTTTACCTTACCACCGGTCTTTCCAGTTTCCTTAGGTATTTCCCATCGATTTTCTATAATTCTTAGGAATGAATTAGCTTCTGGAATGGTCATCGTATCATGTTTTGGATTTATTATTATTCTTTGAGTAAATGTGTTTTTATCCTTATCCACTGATAGAACTTGGCTTGTAATCTTACCGTTTGCGCCTCTTGATAAACTTGATTGTATTGGATCTTTTTCTTTAACTAGTACTTTTCCTTTTAAAAGCAAGAATTCTCTTATATATCCTGGCATCTTAGAGTAGCCTTCTGGAGCCTTGATTTCTTCTAAAGCGTAGTATCCATCTTTATAAATTTTGTCTAACTTAAATTTACCATCTTCTCCAGATGTAACTGTCATATCTTTTTCGATATTATCTCCACTAGAAGATTTTTCATAAACTTTGATAGGCTTGTATTTATCTTTTTCTTCTTTTTTATAAAGAACTTTAAATTCGGCACCTTTTAGCGAACTTCCGTCAATTGAGTCAATTTTTATAAATTCAATGTTCTTGTAGTTTATTACATCTATAGGTTCAGATCCGACTGGTTCACTTACTTTTTCTTCTGTTGCACCAGTGTTTGAAGATCCAGCTTGTCCAACTGGTTTATTTTTGTCTACAGATCTTGTAATTTCACCATTTTGTCCTACGCTAAACTCTTCTATATGCCCTTCTATCTTGTTGTATCCTGGTGGAGCTTCTTTTTCGAATAGGGCATAATCTCCTGGAGCTAGTTTTTCATAGGAAACCAAACCATCTTCTTTTGTAGTTTGTTCACTCTTTTCTACTTCTTGCCAGCTTTCACCATTTTTCTTGTAAAGAGCAAATTTAGCACCAGCTAGACTGGTTCCTTTGTAGTCTGTCTTTCTAAATTTGATTTCATTCTTAGGGTTTATAGCTTGGATAATTAGTTGGGCACTAGCCACAGCCTTATTGTCAGCAAATCTAGCCAAATCCCATCTAGCTACGATAGTCCTTCCTCCGACTATAATTGAACCAACTGAATGAAAATCTTTTATTTCAGATAATGGAATCTTACCCTTAACTTCTACTATATAAGAGTCAGTTGAACTACTTCCTGAATTTTTATTTTTACTAAAGTTGAAGTTTGTTACACCCATCCTATCAAATCTTTGATTTAGTATCTCTGTAAGATTAGTATCATTATTCACATCAAGAGCAAAGGATTCTGGCATTGAGTTTTCTATGTTAGCATTATTATTTAATTTCATAATTCTAACATTAGCATAGTTCAACTTTTTAGTATTTGTATTGTCTGAGCTATATGGATTGTAACGGAAAGTCCAATTTGGATATCCATCTTCCTTCATCCTATTGATGTAGTAGTATTGGGTGAATTCTCCTGTTGCCTTATCCATCTCAGTGATTTTACCAGTTAGATTGTGCCAGTAACTATAAGTTTCGTATTGAGTTCCATACCAAGTGTTCCATGATTGTGTAATCTCGTATGGGTGGTGTGATGTTTCGCTTGGAATATCATATTCTACATCATAATTCTTAATCTTCGAAACTTGATCTCCGAGTCCTATACCAACCTCAACTTTTTTAGTAGATTTCTTAATTTTATCAAGATTTATCCAAGTTGCTAGGTTTGTCTTAAGTTCTGTAAGTTTATAGGTCCTTGCATATTCTGTAAATGTGTAGGTGATTGTGTTAGTTGTCTTATCATACTTAGCCTTGGCTACTGTACCTACACCATCAGCAAAGATGTCCAAACTACCCAATGGTTTATCTTTGTAAATACCATATAGGTCTATTGAATCTGAAAGTTTAACTTTGAAGTAATCGCCTGGATTTATTTCCTGATTTAATGGCACTGTAAACTTAGCAGTGATTCCTATACTTTGAGCCTTGTGTGGGTGGACTGAATTTTTTGTATCTGTCTTATCATTATCCAGTGTTTTTTGAACCCTAATCTCTGGCTCTCCTAGGCTAAATTTATCTGTTAAATCAACTCCACCAGAGCTTGTGTCATTTACATATGGGTCTAGCCCTTCACCACCTACTGTAAATCTCCATTTTTGTCCATTACTCTTATAGCCGTCTGGAGATTTTATTTCCTCTAGGATGTAGTTACCTATTGGAAGTTTATCAAAGATAGCAACTCCCTCTTCATCGATGCTTGCAGTAATTGTGTCATTTTCTTTTAGAACAAGATCTCTTGGCACGTCTACAGTAAATTTACCTGAATTTGGAGTCTTAACCTCAACTTTATTATTTCCTGGGAAGGTTACAGTGACCATAGCGTTTGAAATAGTTTCTCCAAAAATCTTGGTAGCTCCTACTCTTACTGGATCTAGGCTAAGAACCTTTCCATTTTTAACTACTGGCTCTACTGCATCTTTCTTAGCTACTGTTGCTGTAGCAGTTTCTATTAGATTTTCAGATGTTGCTCCATATAAACCGTCTATTTTTTTTGTTTGGTCAGAAGCTGAGTCAGAGTCAGAATCAGCAGCAGTTCCAAGTCTAATTAATCTAAATTTAGCTCCTACTAATGGTTTTCCATCTCCATCTTGTTTATTTATTCTTACCTTACCTTGACCTGGTTTTTCGTTTATGATCTTACCCATGTTCTTCGCAGTAGCACTGGTTACATAGTCAACTAACTGACCATGCTCTACATTTGTCGCCGCTGGGTTGTATTCGATGATACCATTACCATTGTCATACTCTAGGGTGATTTTTCCTCTGCCTGGTGTGATATCACCAGTTTCGACATTGGTCTTTGGTTCTTCATAAGCAACGGTCATATAAAGTATTGCATCTCTGATTGGTCTGTATCCCTTTGGCGCTTCAACTTCCACTAGTCTGTAACGTCCTGGTTTTAGACCTCTAAATCCGAAGTATCCGTTAAATGCTGAAGATACATAAGATCCTGGTACATCTACATAGTCATTTTGAATATATTGTTGAAGTTTAAATATTGCTCCTTCAAGTCTGTTTTCAGTTACCTTTTTACCATTACTTTCCCAACCATCACTCTTTTCTCCATCACGTCCGTGTTTTGAGAAAGTGATATTGTATGTTTCTTCATCGTTTATGATGTCCAAACCTTCTTTTGGTATGTCTAGCTCATCTTCAGGTTTATCAGTTGTATATAGGTCTGAGATATCCGCTGATGTTGAAAGCGTCTTGATTAGTGTAGCATTATCTAATGCTGGATCAATTTTACCACCATCTAAGCCTACCCAATTTTGATATCTGTCATTGTAAGGCTTATTTGACCATCCTTCTGGTTTAGTCTTTGCTAGTTCAGCTGCACCTGCTTGGTAAGATGCCTTTGGGAAGGTATTCCATTCAATTTGTTTTGTTTCTTCATTATAGACTGCTTGATAGAAGTTTCTTGCTCCTTCGTAGAATTTGATATCCATTTCTAGTTTAGTAAGATCTTCTTTTTTGATTTTTGTATTTTTATGAGGAGCAACTGGGTTTCCGTTTACATCTTTTTCATTTACTGCCATACCTGAAACCAGTGATTCATCATAATATCCTTCAATATCTATGAAGTAAACTTCACCTGGGTCTAGGTTAAGTTGGTCTTCATCAAATCCCCAGTCAAATGGTCTCCATCTTGCAGTGTTAACCATAGATACACCTGGTTTAGAAAGGTCATAGTAACCTAATATATAATCTGTATCTAGTGTTTTAGCAGGGTTTGATATTTTGTAAGTTGTTCTATAAGCTGTCTTTAATCCTTCTTCTATTGTATCTGGTTTTACACCAGGTCTATCCTTTTCAACTCTCTTATATTTTGGAGTGATTTGGACGTTGACTTTATCATTTTTATTGTAGCCTCTTAGGTCTATGATTACCCTTTGTACAAATGTCTTTGCATCTGGATCTATATGAGTAATCTTAGATGCAGTTCTAATTGCAAGATTTGTTCCTGTTGTATCATCTTGTATTTTTGATTTTTTTGACAACAAGTATTGTGAAGGTGTTGTCGTTGGACCATAGTAGGTTGCGTGCATCCTGCCTTGGTCATCTTTAACTTCAATCTTCCACTTAGAAGAAGCCTTTTTATATCCTAGTGGTGGCTTGATTTCTTCTAATACATAGTAACCTTTTTGAAGTTTGACTGGTTGGTTGTCCTTATCCTTAAATAAAATCCTACCATCCAAACCAGAAACTGCTGTCAAAGCCTTAAAATCTTTTACTGGAGTTTTATAATCCTTCTCAGTCTTTATTAACTTAAATTCTCCACCTTCAAGAGTCCTACCAACTACGTCTTTTTTGAAAATTTTTAGTTCCAAACCAGCTCGTCTATTTGTAAGTTTGGCTTCTTTTTTGATGATGTTCTTTGGATTGCTTGGGTCATAAATTAAATAACCGAGTTCGTTGTCATCTGGTTCTACCTGTCCTCCGCCTGGATCAGGTGTTGGTCCTTGACCTTCTGTGAACTTAGCAAATACCGTTACATCTTCAGAAGGCATCATAAAGTATGGTCCTTGGTTATCATATTGGACTTCAACATTTCCACTATTTCTTTTAGTAACGCTTAGGCTATCAAGTGACATTCCTTGGTTTGGTGTAGCTTTTATTCTAACTTTTGTATTTGGATATGGTCTTCTAGGATCTGTTGTTACGCTACCACCTGTTATGTTTGGATTAATTCCTACAAGATATGTTCCTTGTGGTGGTTGAACGTATTGTGCATTAGCGTAAATTGTTACAGCTTGATTAGGCATAGTAAATGATCCTTTGGTCTTAGAATCATTTAATGTCAATCCTTCTAATTTTCCAGTTCCATCTGACTTTTGAACCCAAACATCAGTTATTACATAATCATCAAAAGGTGTTACTGTAAATTCTACAAGTTTTCCAGCCTCTGATTTACCCGGTGCTGTCCTTGTATAAACTACTACCTTCTTACCATTATTATTAGTATCGACACCTACAGCGTAAGACTTTGCAGGTACTACTTCTATTTTGTTAAAGTTTGCAATTACACTAACATTCTTAGCTTCCATATAGAAGGTGTATTGTCCGTTTTGATCTAATAATCTAGCAACATTTGTACCATTTGCAGTAACTTGCCCGATTTCATAACCTTCGTCTGGTTTTACTGTAATAGTTACAGGCTTACCCTCTTCTTGAGAAGTTGGGTCTGCTGTAAGAGTACCTTTACCTTCCCTAACACTTGTTGTAATGCTGTACTTCTGTGGTTGTGGTTGTGACTTACGTTCAAATGTAGCATTTATTCTGACATTTGATTTCGGCATTGTGAATTTATTATCTGTTATAGGGATGTTATCGCCTGTGATTTCATCATTATAATAAAGAGTTTTCAATTCATAACCAGACTTCGGCTCGATAGTAAGTGTGACTTCTTCTCCAGCCTTGGCCTTTGTCTTGTTAGGTGTGACTTTACCGTTGTAAATATATCCGTAAACTGTAACATCATAAGTTGTTGGCTCTTGACTCGTTGCTTCAAATACTGCACTCACCCTTACATTATTAGCTGGCATATTGAAATTAAATTCATTGTTCAACGCCTGTACGGAGTTTCCGTCCATGTATAATTTAGCTAACTTATATCCTTGCTTTGGATGTGCAGTAAGTGTTATAGATTCTCCTTCCCCTATATCACTTGTCTTTGTCGCAGTAACATTCCCATTAGTCATCTGGTCAAATGTAATGCTATACCCTTGCGTATTTCTTCTAGTTATCATTCCATTGTCGAGGTTTATAGGGTTGCTATTTTCATCCGGCTTGTAAGTCATTGTACTGTGGATTGGTAGATCAGTGTTATTTTGTGCGTCTTGGTCTAGTCCAATTCTGTACTTAAATTCCAAGCTATCTCCAATTCCAAGTGAGATATTGTTAAAGTTCAACGAATTAGACATTGGGTTTGGATTGCTTTGTACTGTTTGATTGTTTTGTATAATCTTGTACAATTGTAACTTTACTTTGTCATTCAAACCGATATCCACAGTGGCATTCTTTAGCAATGATTCTCCTGCACCTTGTGATTCGAAGTTTTTCTTGTCGTTTAAAATACCATCTAGTAAACCTTTTTGTACATAAGGAGCAAAGTTACTTGCTTTTTGCCAGTTTGGCTTGTTTCTAATTGTATACTTTTGAGTTTGGTCAAAAACCTTATACTCTGAGTTATCATTAATGTATTTTCTGAATTTTTGACCATTATCTGTTAGTTCTGTAGTTGTTTGGTCTACATGAGTGTAAACTCTCTCGTAGCCTTTTTCTTTAAAGCTCCATAGCGCCTCGTATTGTTCGAAGCTTGGGCTGTGCAATCCTGGTTTTTTAGCTTGATTAGCTTCGAAGTTGGCAAAATCTATGACATATTTATTGTCGTAACTATCACTTGTCAAGTTTGACAAATTTTGAGCGACGACATTTTTTAGCCTATCTCCACCATCAACTATTCCGCCATTTCTCTTGTCAATTCCCACTCTGGATAGATAATCTCTTACAGTCACATTTTCTTCTTTAAGATTGTATTGACCATAAAACTGAGTTGGCTCCAATGTGCCCATATCATATGAGTATTGTCTAGCATCGTCTAAGTCTTTGATATTTGTATTAGAAAGTAATACTTTATTAGCTTTAGGAGCATTTCCAGAATATTCTATTATTGATAGATATACTTCTGCTCCTTCAGTATTAGCCTTTGCTCTTAGGTCTGTTAAGAACTTGTTGATATTATTATCAAGATTGTTCTTATTTGAGTAATCTTGTGACCTATCAATTAAAAGCACCCAGTGAGACTTATTTACACCAGTTTGTTTAGTTTTTGGCGTTATTTTTACACTTATATCTCTTGTACCATCTGAAGTGTTAACAGCTCCTGCGCTTACAGTTATATTAGCATTGTTAGATTCAACACTATAATCTATTGCATCTGTACTTGCTGCACCTACTGCTGTGCCTACTATTTTATCTCCTATTTCTAGTCCGCCTACGCTTCTAAAGAATCTACTTCTCAAGGCTGTGCTTAGACTAGTTACTGAGCTCACATCTTCATTTGCTGTAAGTGCTACTGTATTTGACAGACTAGTTCCTTCTTCTTCAGCGGATCTTGCCATTGGAGTAGGTTTCTCTCCAGTTGCTTTGTCTACTATTAACTTGGTGTTTTTATCTACAGTTGGATTTGCTACTGGATAAAGTTTGAAATTATTTATATCGGTATATTGTTCAGCTCCCCAATATTTATTTCCTTGGTTGTCATAGTCCATACCTGTTCCGATTCCACCAATTTCAGGTTGATCTTTTAGGTCTGTTTCTATAACTACTGCGATAGTTTTTTCACCTGTTATTTTAGGGCTTATTACTAATCTTGTATGATTATTTTTACTTATAATATTTGTACTATATTGAACGTTGGCTCCAATTTTCCCAAGATTTTCTGGACTTGCAGATTTTTCAACTTCAGCTACGGAAATTACTTTTGTATTTTCTGTGGTTATATCCCATTTTTCTGGATAGGAATGAAGTTCTAGTGTAGGGTCTAGTAGTTTTTCAGTTAGCCTATTTAGTACATAGACTTGTCTGATTCTTTTTGTTGCCTTGTTGATCTCGACTATATGGGTCTTTATTTTTTGATCGGCAATTTGTTTGTATTCATCTCTAACTGAATCTGATTTATTAATCATTGTAGAGTTTGCTACATCTACTTTTTGCCACTGAGCTTCTGGATCTTTATTCTCTACTGTATTGGTTGGATTATTGTCCTTGATGTATATTTTTCCATCATCTTGTATAGTTACTGTCCAATCTGTGTTTGAGCTTTCGTAACCTTGTGGAGCTCCATGCTCTTCTAGCTTGTAAGTTCCTGGAAGTAGTCCTTCAAAAGATACCTTTCCTTCGTCATCGGACTTGCCCCACTTAGTTTCTGTTACTGGTTTAGTACCTGTTAGTTTAAATGTTGCGCCTGACAAACCATCGAGCTCTGTTTCTCTTACTTTTGTAAATTCAAATCTATGTTTGTTCTTTACGTTAGTTACATCGAGAGATCCTTCAGAGATGTAAGCTCCTACGATATTTCCTGCTTGGGTGTTAGATGTTACTTCATCGCCTACTGGTATATCTTTTACTGATTCATAAAAATCTGGTTTCCAATATACTTTTTCATTGGCTGTTCCAACATTTTCCCAATAGTCCATACCTAGACCTACTCCAGCTGATTCACTTTTGTATGGTACTTTTACATCAATTATAATTGGTTTATCTGTTGCAGGAAGATTAAGTTCCATTCTTTTTGGAACTTCACCTTGTTTTTCAGCTTTTGTCGCTGTTACATTTAGTTCTTTTGCTATATAATTTTCTAACTTGATATCTTCTACGTTTTCTGTAACTTCTTTATCTAGTTCAAAAATTTTGTAGGATTCGGTTCCAGAATACCAATCCATATTATTTACCCAAAGAGGTTGTTTGTGGATTTGGACTTTTGATTGTCCCATTTGTTTTGCTTCTGGATTTATTACAAATCTTTGGATTACATATTTGCCAGTTGTGTTTATTCCAACTATTCTTGTACCCATCTTATAAGGGACTGGGCTATTATCTACATAACCTCTCCATCTTGGGTCATTTAAACCATTAAACTTAGCTGGTGATCTTTTAGCAACATTTACCCAATGGGTTCCATTTTCTTTTAGGAGGGATTTGTTTGCTGTTTCGTTGGTTTCTTCTTTTGGTCCTTCTATATAGTCGTGAACTTCTACCTTATTTTTACCGACTACAAGTACCCATTTTTTATCTAGCTTCTTGTAACCTGTTGGAGCTTCAGTTTCTTCTAATATATAGGTCCCGTCTGTAAGTTTTAAATTTTCTCCTGTACTTTTTTTGAATTCTACAAGACCACTTGTATTGGATTTACCTGTGCCGACTTCGGTATAATTTTCTCCGTCTTTTTTCTTTATTGTGAAGGTTGCTCCTTCTAGCGGCTTTCCTGTGTCACCTTTTTTATAGACTACGAAGTCTTGACCTTCCGGTTTGTTTGCTACATCTAGGACAAGTTCTTTACCTATTATAGATGTTCCGTAAGTGTTAAAACCTACTTCTGTTATGGTTACAACTCCATCTTTAGCTACGTTTACAAGCCACCTCTTATCTGACTTTATAAAATCTTTTGGAGCTTTGGTTTCTTCTAGTCTATAAACTCCTGGTTGTAATTTATCGAATGTCAAATATCCATCGCTACTTGTTGTCTTAGATATAGTCTTATTTGTCTTAGGGTCTGTTAGTGTGAATATTGCTCCTTCTAGAGTTTTAGATGAGTCAGCTTCATTATATTTTCTAATTCTAAAGCTAGTTGGTACATACTCTTCATTTGAAACCATTACCTTTTGCTTGTAGAACTTAGGTATTTCTTTTTTATTTTGTTCTGCTGTAGCTTCGTTTACGTTTACTTTTGAAGCAAAGGCTGACTTAAGAGAGTTTTTGTCAGATGAGTTCTGCATAATGAAGGCTCTATACATAGTTCTAAATTTATTTAGATCTGTAACTTTGAATGTTTGATCTATTACATAACCTTCATTATTCTTAGATATGGCTGGCATATCAATTTTAAGTGGCCTAGAACCAGCAATCGAGCCTGTCGAATGTATTTGATTTGGGTCAAATGTTATGGCTATAGTTCCTTGCCTATTATAGACATATTGACCATTAATATTTTGATTTAGTTCTAATCTATATATTCTAGGGTCGTTTTCTGGTCTAACACCCATTGACAAAGGCATATAAGGTTCATTTGTTTTGTAGCCATACTTATCAACCGTTGGTTGAACAGAATATACCTTTACATTTTGTAGTTCAAATGCTGGCATATTACCATTTCCTACCCATGTTGCTATATTGGTAGGTGACCAGTTAGTTGACATCCAGTTAAAAGATAAAGTCCTAGCTGCCATACGAGTTGAACCAACCAAATTTGCTTTTGCATTATAGTAAGCTATTGCCTTTACATACCATTTGCCGTCTTCGCCTTGATATACATCTCTGAAGTAGTAAGCTTGTGTTGGAGAATTCCCATTTGGATGTGAGTCATAGTCTTCATAGAATGCTTTTACTCTGACTCTATCCAATTGGTTACCTTTGACATTATCTTGACCAGGTGCAACTATATTTATAAATTCATAATCACCAGAATTTTTCGCATAGAATTTTGATGGGATAACACCATCTATTACTAAGTCAAAGATTACTTCTCCACTTCCTGATGCTTCTGTAAATACATAGGTCAATAGATTGGTGTCATAGTTAAAGTATGGTTTAGCTATAACTTGACCGTTACTTTTTATTTCTGGAAACTTATTTACATATTGAGTGAAGTCAAGATTTGGGTCGAATTGAATTTCAAATCTCTTTCCTGGTTCTGATGATTTTAATTTAATATTTGCCTTGTAGGTGTAGGACTCGTAACGATAAGCTTCCCACACTCCTGGTTTTATACCTGTTTCACCAAAATTGTTCTCGCTTAGTTTCATCGATTGGTCAACTGTAACTACTGGAACTTTTGTTTCAGTATCTTTAACAATTTCATCTTCAATCCAATAATCTACGCCTGGAACCGGAGTACCAACTCCATCTTTAAATCTTGGTGTGTAGGTCACTTGAGATGCTTCATCTACATGAACATCAAATACAAGTTGAGACTCTATATAGCCTTCTGGTCCTGCTATTTCTTCTATAGTATAGTCACCTTGAGGCATCTTTCCAAAGTCTACCTTACCTTTGCCTTTGCCATTTTCATCTGCTTTGGCATTGGATACAACAGTCTTTAAGACTTCTCCATTAGCAGAGTTTTTAAGAACAAACGTAGCTCCGCCCAAAGGATTTTTCTTAGAGTCTACTTTGATTACCTCTATTGGCTTTGTTTCAAATTTTTTATTTTTAACTAAAATGGTTGTTTCGTTAACAACATTAGGGTCTGCTGGTGTAATAGTCTTTTGTATTTTAGAGTTATTTCCAGGAGCATTGTTATCTACTAACCAATCATAAGAAATTTTTCCATCATTTGATGATGGTGTACCTGTTACTTTTACTAAAAAACCCCAATTTGTTCCAAATCTTTTATATGGTATTTTGATTTGATAACCAGTTTTTCCTGTAAAGGATTCGTAAACATCATATTCTCCTTTTATAGGATATGTGTTTGGTTGGTTTAAAGCTGGTCCACCAATATTCTTTTCAACGCCAGATTGTATATCCATGGCTTGGTTTAATCCAGGTCTTCTTGATGGATCGACGTCATAAACCTCTACATTTAAATTAGCATTATAATAGCCTGTTATATTTAATCTAGTGTCTTGATTAGTTCCGCCACCTTCATCTGGTTTTAAATAGATGTAGGTAGTTACCTTCCCGTCATTTTCCTTGATCGCAAATGATCTAAGGTTCATGAATAGAGGATATTTATCATCTTTAAAGTATTGGGTAGCTGAATCATCTCCTATTTGAGTTGAATCTGGTCCAGTTGCTTTTACCTTGCCATTATCATCTACAATTATCTTGGTATCTTCCACTAATTTATATCCTGCAAGAGCTTGAACTTCTGTTAGATAGTAAACTCCTTTAGAAATATTTTTAAATTCTGCTTCGCCTTTTCCATCAGTTACAACTTCTGCTCCACGGAACAGTCTAAATGTAGCTCCTGGTATAGGCGTTTTTCCATCTTCCTCTACTAATCTAAGTTTGAAGTTACCACTTTTTTTTGTTTCTCCTTTAACACCCCTGTTGTGGATGTAGTATTCATTTAAGTCTGGTTTATAGTAATTGTAGTTTTCTGTGTATTGATAGCCGTTTAAATCTTTTGGTAAGTCCTGTTTTATTGCTGGCTGGATTCTCGTTGCAATTCCATTATCAATATTCCATACTTTTACATTAGGGATAGAAAATTGTCTGGTTGTTTTTTGAGTATCTGTTTCAGCTTTAAGCGTTGTTGTTCCTAAGACATTTTTTGGATTATTAGGATCAACTGCATTAATAGTTTGTGCAGGTATAGTTGCGCCTGGATCTAGTCCCCAATTTTGATCTACACGAATATCTTGATATTTTGATATTGCAACTCCGCCTAAGGTATAGGCAGAAGTGTTTTGTTGAGGTAAGTCAGTGGTATATTCATAGGCTGCTATTGTTCCTACTGGTTGAGCTGTGGCCGGATTTGTTTCAGCACCTGGGATGGCTGCTGGATTTATAATTGTCTCAGCAGATTTAACAACCATTTGTCCATAGGTTGAACTTCCTTTTGTCGTATCTATTCCATAAACAGCAACTTTAGCAGTGTTTAGAGTTTGATTTCCTCCAAGACTTCTTGATACTAATGGCAGCTTGCCATCGTCTCCTGTTGATACTTGGTCTGTTACTGTCCATTTAGCTGCATTTTCTGAAGTGAACTCACCTAGGATAGAAGTCCTGTTATTCATGCCTACACGATTTGGAGTTAGAACTGCTATCTTTTCTTTTGAATATCCTTGAGTTCCGACAACTCTCTTAGCTCCTACTTTGTCACTTGCCATAGCATTGATATCAAGCATATAAGTTTCTTGTACTGATGTTACAGGTGTGTAGAAAGTGTAGGTTATTGTTTTGCCATCTTTTTGTGTAGGACTATAGTGTACTGAGTCAACTATTCCAAGCTTATTTTTTAAGTTATTGCTTATTGCAGTAACATTAGCTCCATTCATGGCAAGATTTTGGATTTCACCAAGTCCTGATCCTTTGACAGTAGTAAAATTGACTTTAAAGTCTATTCCATTTAGATTTACTGTAGAAGCAACTTCAGCTTTCCAATTGAATCCTTTTAGTACTCCATTTTCTACAACTGGTATACCATAGGCACCTATATCTACCTTGTAAGATTTGTCATCTGCTTCTATAAGTTCTGGTACGTCACCTCTACCTGGTTCTATTATTGATCCAGCAAGGTTGCCGTCTTTGTCTACCTTTTGTGGTACAAGGTCTTTTGGTGCTTTTACTCCAAGACCACTTACCTTGTTAGTTACCGTAAATGTTCCGTCAGAATCTAGTTTTATATTTGCAGTATTATAGTCTACTGGAATATTTAATGGAAGTCGAATATTTTCTGGTATTGTGCCTTGGATGTTGTATCTGATTTTATTTTCGTTTGCAATATATTGAGGACTAGCTATTACTCTTCCTTGGTAATATAGAGGTTGTAATTCAGATAGATTATTTACCTTTAGTTTATTATCTAGAT
Source organism: uncultured Peptoniphilus sp. (assembly GCA_947254665.1). Lineage (GTDB taxonomy): Bacteria > Bacillota > Clostridia > Tissierellales > Peptoniphilaceae > Peptoniphilus_B. The sequence continues at coordinate 1,317 of CAMYEJ010000002.1, read as the reverse complement.
GAATGTCAAAGTATTGGTAAGGTTGGATAGCTCCTGCTGCGTTTGAAGTTTCAAATCTGGTCATGACCGTGAATTTCTTGCCATCTAGGTTTTTCTTTTCTGCTTCTGTTAATTCAGTACCTTGACCTGCTCCAACTGGTTCTGAAATTTCTTCACCAGATATTTCTAGTCCTTGATTTTGATCTACATTAAAACTTGCAGCTTCAAATAATCCTGTACTTCTAAAAGCTGATCTTAAAAAAACTGGGCTTATCGGTTCTTCTTGGATTGTTTGATTCATTGGTTGAATCATGATTAGTCCAGCATCGATTTCTTCTTGGGTTTGTTCTGTTGGGATCTCAGCTCTAAGCATCGCCATTATGCGTTCAACTTCATCCATACCAGCTAAGTTTTCTGCACCTAATGGATTTAATTTTAAGCCAAGTAGATTTTCCGTATCTTTTCCTAGTACTTGGTCAAAGATATTTCCCTTTAGAACTTCTTCTGCAAGTTTATTTTCTTCTGTTTGTTTATCTTTTTCTGGAGAGTTTTGTTCGTTTCCTTCTATTATATTGGTCTTTTTATCGTTTGGATTTTCTGCTACTACAAGTTCGTCGTTTTCCTCTTTTGCTTGTGGGTCTATCGCTGGTACGAGTTCGTCGTTTGAGTTTGTTCCTTGTAGCTTATCAGTTGAATCATTTACTACGATGTTTATAGTTATTGGGTTTAGGTTTGGTCCTACTAATGTGACAGATCCCTTGCCCGGTTGTAGATTGGTTCTAGATCCTATATTTTCGATTACATCGAAATTAGTATCTTTTAAAAGGTCTATATAAGAAAAAGTAACTACTTTTCCGTCCATTTTAGTTACTCTTACTGATATTTTAGATAAATCTAGTATGTCACCTTTTGCAAAGGTGGTCTTACCAGGGTTTACCAATGTCCATGACTTATATAATTGATTTGGTGTGGATTTGTTTTGAACTGGTTTTTGTGCTGGTTTTTGAGATGAGTTTTGTGATGGGTTTTGAGCCGGTACTTCCGCAGGCACAAGGGTATCCTCTTCAGGATTTGTCTGTTGCGTTGCTGGGATTAAGATATCGTTATTTTGAGAGTTAGTTTCCGATTCTGGCACTTCGTCCAATACTCTTACGTTGTTATGTGGTGAGTCAGCGCTTGCTAATACCACTACTGGTGCAAATACGTCCATAATCATTAGTACTGCTAATATTAAACTAATGGCTCTTTTCGATAAACTTTTCATTTTTTTCTCTCCTAATTTCGTTATGTATTATCTATTTAAAAATACTTTTGTGTACTTTTTTATTTGTATTATTT
>CAMYEJ010000001.1 GCA_947254665.1 uncultured Peptoniphilus sp. | reverse complement strand
AATATTTACTCTATCAATAAATCCCAAAGGAACACAGTTACCCTGAGCGAAGACGGCAATGCGGTCCTAGTCGAATGGGTATAACCATGGTGGGGCCATACATTGATGATTTCACTTGTAAAGACTTGGTCCTCGGAAGTTATACCCATTCGACTCGGAAATAAATTTCCTCACTCAGGGTGACTATAGTTGGAAAGATACTGTAGCGTCGAAGCCCTAGCCGAAATCTTCGATTTCGTCGCAGGTCTCGTGCATAGTTCCAAAGAAGCCAAACGTAGTGCAGGCTGATTTGCAGAACTCGACTGCCTCTCAGGGTGACCAAGTGCGAGGGGTGTCGCTCTATTGGTGTTAATTATTTGCATGTTTTTATAACTTCACGCCTTCGGCTGTGGAAGCAAAATGCTTCCGCTACGGAGAATATATAAAAGGATTGGTTATTTTACGGCTACGCCTGATTAAAGAATGTTTACTTTTCGCCAAAAAATAAAAAAGCCCTATTTTCACAGGGCATAGAAAAAAGCATAAATTAAAACCAGTGGATTGTTTTAACTTATGCTTCCTATTCTTTTTATACCAATTCTATTATTGCTTTTTCTGCTGCGTCTCCTCTACGAGGTCCTACTTTGATGATTCTTGTGTATCCACCATTTCTGTCTGCGTATTTTGGAGCTATTTCGCTAAATAGTTTGGTTACTACGTCTTCGTCGTATATATATGCTAGTGCGAGTCTTCTTGAGTGAAGGTCGCCTCTTTTTCCTAGTGTTATCATACGTTCTGCCATTCTTCTTGTTTCTTTTGCTCTTGTTAGAGTTGTTTCTATTCTTCCTTCTCTTAGTAGAGATGTTACAAGATTTCTTAGCATTGCTAGTCTATGATCTGTAGGTCTTCCAAGCTTTCTAAGCTGTGCCATATAATCCTCCTTACTCTTCTTCTTGCTTTAAACCTAATCCTAGTTCTGCAAGTTTATTTTGCACTTCTTCAAGTGATTTTTTACCGAGATTACGAACTTTCATCATTTCTGCTTCTGTCTTATCTACTAGTTCTTCTACTGTGTTTATGTTTGCTCTTTTTAGACAGTTGAAACTTCTTACTGAAAGGTCTAACTCTTCCACCGTCATTTCAAGCACTTTTTCCTTACGATCTTCTTCTTTTTCCACCATTATATTTACGTCGCTTACATGTTCTGTTAAGCCTATAAATAGTTTTAGATGTTCTGTTAGGATCTTAGCTGCGAGTGATGTTGCTTCATCTGCTTTCATTGATCCGTCGGTTGTCACGTCGAGTATTAGTCTGTCGTAGTCTGTTCTTTGTCCTACTCTTGTGTTTTCAACTTTCCAGTTTACGTGTCTTACTGGTGTGAAGTTTGAATCGATTGGTATTACTCCGATTGTGCTTACTTCATCTTTTTTGAGTTCTGAAGGAACGTATCCGCGACCTCTTTCTATTTTCATTTCTATATAGACGTCTGCGTCTTCATTTAGTGTTGCTATGTGTTCTTCTGGGTTTACTATTGTTACTCCTAGTGGACAGTTTATATCTTCTGCTTTGATTTCGCCTGGTCCTTTTTTCTCGATTGTTACTAATGCTTCGTCTATTTCTGTCATTTGTATAACTACACTTTTAATGTTTAAGATTATTTCTGGTACGTCTTCTAGTACTCCTGGGATGGTTGCAAATTCGTGCTCTGCACCTCTTATATTTACAAATGATACTGACGCTCCCGGCAGTGATGATAATAGTACTCTACGGAGTGAGTTGCCTATTGTTATGCCATATCCACTTTCAAGAGGCTCCACTACAAATATTCCTTTTTTGCCGTCTTCGCTTAGTTCTTGTATTTCTATGCTAGGCTTTTCAATTTCTATCATGGTACCCTCCTTCTTGGGTAATTATAGATGATTAAACTCTTCTACGTTTAGGTGGTCTACATCCATTATGTGGGATTGGTGTTACGTCCTTTATCATTGTTACTTCAAGTCCTGTTGCTTGAAGTGATCTTATTGCTGCTTCTCTTCCTGAACCTGGTCCTTTTACATATACTTCTACTGATTTTAATCCATGTTCTTTTGCTTTTTCTGCTGCTGTTTGTGCTGCTTCTTGTGCTGCAAATGGTGTAGATTTTCTTGATCCTCTAAATCCAAGTTGACCTGCACTTGCCCAGGAGATTACATTGCCGCTCATGTCTGTTAGAGTAACCATTGTGTTGTTAAAAGATGATGCTATGTGAGCTTGTCCTTTTTCTATGTTTTTACGCTCACGTCTTCTAACTTTTGTTACTTTTTGTTTTTTAGCCATGACTCCTCCTTATTATTTCTTCTTAGATACTAACTTCTTAGGACCTTTTCTGGTTCTAGCGTTGTTCTTCGTATTTTGACCACGTACTGGAAGTCCTCTCATATGACGAATTCCTCTGTAGCATTTGATTTCACGAAGTCTTTTGATGTTCATTGCTACATCTCTTCTTAAATCTCCTTCTACATGGTACTTGTCTATTTCGCTTCTTATGCGAGCTACTTCTGCTTCTGTTAGGTCTTTGACTCTTGTGTCTGGGTTAACTTCTGCATTCTTTAGAATTTCGTTTGATCTTGATCTTCCTATTCCAAAGATGTAAGTTAGGCCTATTTCAACACGTTTTTCTCTTGGTAAGTCAATTCCTGCAATTCTTGCCATTATTTACCTCCGTTAGCCTTGTCTTTGTTTGTGCTTAGGATTTTCGCAAATTACCATTATTCTTCCTTTACGTTTAATGATTTTGCATTTTTCGCACATCTTCTTTACAGATGGTCTTACTTTCATATAATCCCTCCTATTTTATAGGACTTATTTCTTTCTCCAAGTGATTCTACCTCTTGTTAAATCATATGGTGATAGTTCAACAGTTACTTTATCTCCTGGTAAAATCCTAATATAGTTCATTCTCAATTTTCCTGAAATATGTGCTAGTATTATATGCCCATTTTCAAGTTCTACTTTAAAGTTTGTATTAGGTAGGGCTTCGACTACGACGCCCTCTACTTCTATTACATCTTCTTTAGCCACGAAATACCTCCGTTTCTTTTAGCCTTTGCCTTAAGTTCTTATCAGATGTCACTTCTTCTAGGTTTATCTTTTCTTTTGATATTATTAGATGTGATACTTTTTTAAGTTTTGGTTTTTCTAGTGTTCTGGTCTTGCCGTCTACTATTTTTACCATTTTATCGTCTACGATCTCTTTTATGACAAAGACTTTTCCTTCATCTCGACCTCTTGTAGCTTTTACTATTTGCCCTAAGGTTAGTCTAGTTGTTTTTTCCATCTAGTACTTCTACGATTTCTTTTCTTATTGTGTCTATGTCTTCTTTGCCGTCTATGTTATCTAGTAGTCCTTGTGCTTTGTAGTAATCTATTAGTGGTGCTGTTTGTTCGAAGTAAACTTTGATTCTGGTCTTTACTGTGGCTTCGGTGTCGTCGTCTCTTTGGATTAAAGGACCTTGGTCTTTGTCGCACACGCCGTCTTCTTTTGGTGGGTTGTATTTTACGTGGTAGCTTGCTCCACAGGTTTTACATACTCTTCTGCCTACTGCTCTTTCTACTAATATGTCTGTGTCTACGTCTATATTTAGTACTGAGTCTAAGCTTTGACCTCTTTCTTCTAGAAATGCGTCTAAGGATACTGCTTGTGCTACTGTTCTTGGGAATCCGTCTAGTAAAAATCCTCCTTGTACGTCGTCTTTTGATAGTCTATCTTTTACAATTTCTATTACTAATTCGTCTGGTACTAGTAGGCCTTTGTCCATGTAGGACTTAGCTTTTTTCCCTAGGTCGGTTCCGTTTTTTATATTTTCTCTAAATATATCTCCTGTTGAGATGTGTGGGGTTTTGAAGTTTTCTACTATGAAGTCTGCTTGTGTTCCCTTACCTGCTCCAGGAGGTCCTAATATTACGAGTCTCATATATTCTCCTTATTTTAAGAATCCTTTGTAGTGTCTCATTAGTAGTTGTTGTTCTAGGACTCTTGCTGTTTCCAATATTACTCCGACTACGATTATTATTGATGTTCCACCGTAGTTAAATCTTAATTTTGCTACTCTTGTTAAGATTGTTGGCAAAACTGTTAAGATTGCTAGTGCTATAGCTCCTGGTAGAACTAGTCTATTTACTACTCTTCCAAGGTAGTCACTGGTTGGTTTTCCTGGTCTTATTCCTGGGATAAATCCACCGTTTTGTTGTAGACTCTTGGAATATTCAACTGTGTTAAATTGAATTTGTGTGTAGAAGAAAGTGAAGAATATTATCATTAGTATTGATAATAGTACGTAGATCACAAGTCCTGGTCCACCTTGTGGTGTTAGCCATTTGATTACAAAATCTTTGAACTTTCCTTCTCCTGTAAACATGATTATTGTTGATGGGATTGCAAGGATTGAGTTTGCAAAGATTATTGGCATTACTCCTGTCATTAGTACTTTGATTGGTATGTGAGTTGATTGTCCTCCATACATCTTTCTTCCTACTACTCTCTTTGCGTATTGTACTGGAATTCTTCTTTCTCCTTCGTTTAAGGTTACTACAAAGAATACTATTGCTATTGCTAGTACAATGTATAGGATTAAAAATGCCCAGTGTGCTTGTCCTGCTTTTACTAGTAGGAATGATTGATATAAGTCTCTTGGCATTCTTACGATGATTCCTGCAAAGATTATGATTGAAATACCGTTTCCGATACCTTTTTCTGTGATTTGTTCACCTATCCATATTAGGAAAGCTGTTCCTGCTACGATTGACATTATTACTACTGATTTTTGTAAGAATGTGTGTGCTTCTACTGCTTTTCTAAAGATTCCAAATGTGAATCCAATGGCTTGAACTAATGCGATTGCGATTGCTAAATATCTTGTGTACTTAGCTATTGCTTTCCTTCCTGTATCTCCTTCTTTTGCTAGTTGTTCTAGTGAAGGGATAGCTATTGTTAGAAGTTGAAGTACAATTGATGCTGTAATATATGGTGTTATATTTGCAGCAAAGATTGTATAGTTGCTGAAGTTTCCTCCTGCCATTAGGTCAAGGAATGTTAATACTCCTGCGTTTTGACCTGAAAATAGTTGTGATATTGCCTCTTTGTTCATGAAAGGCACTGCTATATGGGATCCTAGTCTGTAAATTAGAAGCATAAATAGTGTGAATAACATTTTACGTCTAATTTCTGGTAGTTTCCATGCATTTTTAAATGTCGTTAGCATTAAATCACCTCAGCCTTTCCTCCTGCTGCTTCGATTTTTTCAGCTGCAGATTTGGTGAAGTGTTGTGCTTTTACTTCAAGCTTAACGTTTATTTCTCCATTTCCTAAGATTCTAACGCCGTCCTTAGCCTTTTTAACTAATTTCTTTTCTAATAATATTTCTGGAGTTACTACGTCTCCGTCTTTAAAGTAATCTGCTAGTACTCCAACGTTTATTTCTGCAAAGTCTTTAGCAAAGATGTTGGTGAAACCTCTCTTTGGAAGACGTCTGAATAGTGGCATTTGTCCACCTTCAAATCCTGGTCTAACTCCTCCGCCAGATCTTGCATTTTGACCTTTTTGTCCACGACCTGAAGTCTTACCTAGTCCTGAGCCTATACCTCTTCCTAGTCTCTTCTTAGCTTTAACTCCGCCGCCTTCTGCTGGTCTTAAGTCATGTAGCTTCATGGTTTGCACCTCCTTATTACTCTGTAACCTCTAGCATATAATCTACTGTTCTTATCATACCTCTGATTTCAGGGGTATCTTCTTTTTCTACAACCTGTCCGATTTTTCTAAGTCCTAGAGCTCTTACTGTTCTCTTGTGGGACTCAATTTTACCGATAGGGCTTTTTACTAATTTTATTTTAAGCATTTTATCCCCCTTATCCTAGTATTTCATCTACAGATTTATTTCTTAGTCTTGCAACTTTTTCTACTGTCATTAGGTTTGTTAATGCGTTCATTGTTGCGTTAACTATATTTCTACGGTTGTTTGATCCGATGTTTTTAGTTCTGATATCAGATACTCCAACTAGTTCTAGTACTGCACGCACTGCTTCTCCTGCGATAACTCCTGTACCTGGTTTAGCTGGCTTTAAAAATACTTTTCCTGCTCCTGCTTCTCCAGTGATTTCGTGTGGGATTGTGGTTCCTACTAGATCTACTTTTACAAGGTGTTTTCTTGCGTCTTGGATTCCTTTTCTGATTGCTTCAGGTACTTCTAGTGCTTTTCCTGTTCCTACTCCAACGTATCCGTTTCTGTCTCCAACTACCACTAGTGCTGTGAATCTGAAGTTTCTACCACCTTTAACTACTTTTGCTACTCTGTTTATTGCTACAACTCTTTCTTCTAGTTGAAGCTCATCAGGATTAATTAGTTTGTGTTCCAATCTTTTGCCTCCTTACTAGAACTTAAGTCCGTTTTCTCTTGCAGCTTCTGCAAGGGATTTTACGCGTCCATGATATAGGTATCCAGATCTATCGAATACTACTTCTTCTATTCCTTTTTCTACTGCTCTTTTTGCAATAGCTGCTCCAACTGCTGCTGCTGCATCTTTGTTGTGAGTGTGATCTAGGCCTAGATCTTTATCTAGAGTTGATGCACTTACTAGTGTAACTCCCTTAGTGTCGTCGATAATTTGTGCGTAAATATGGGCATTTGATCTAAATACACATAGTCTTGGGCAAGATGAGGTGCCAGAGATCTTGTTTCTTATTCTCTTATGTCTTTTTACTCTTGTAGACTTTTTATCGATTTTGTTTATCAAAGCGTCCTCCTATTACTTACCAGTTTTTCCGACTTTACGTCTTATGATTTCATCTGAGTACTTAATTCCTTTTCCTTTGTAAGGTTCTGGTCTTCTGTATCCTCTGATGTGTGCTGCGTATTGTCCAACTTGTTGTTTATCTGAACCTGAAATTATAATCTTGTTTGGTGCTGGAACTTCTACTTCTATTCCCTTTGGATCTTCTAGTTCTAGTGGATGTGAGAATCCTAGTGTTAGAGCTAGTTTCTTTCCTTGTTTAGCTGCTCTGTATCCTGTACCTACTATTTCAAGTTCTTTTGTATATCCTTCTGTTACTCCCACTACCATGTTGTAGATTAGAGTTCTTGTTAGTCCGTGTAGTGCACGGATTTTCTTTTCATCATTTGGTCTTGTTACTTCAAGTACTCCGTCTTGTAGTGAGATTGTTAAATTTTCATTGAATGTTTCTTTAAGTTCACCTTTTGGTCCCTTAACTGTAACTGTATGTCCGTCAATGGTTACTGTTACGTTTGATGGGATCTCTATAGGTTTTTTTCCAATTCTTGACATTACTTGCCTCCTATTACCAAACGTAGCAAATAACTTCGCCACCAACGTTAAGTTCTCTCGCTGTTTTGTCTGTTATTATTCCTTTTGATGTTGAGATTATTGCAATTCCAAGTCCTCCTAGTACTTTTGGAAGTTCTGCTGAATTTGCATATACTCTTAGTCCTGGTTTAGAGATTCTCTTTAGTCCTGAGATTACTCTGTCTCCGTCTTGTGTATATTTTAGTTCTACTTTTAGCATTCCTTGCTTGTTGTCTTCGATGAAGTCAAAGGATTTGATGTATCCTTCGTCAAGTAGAATCTGTGCTATTTCTTTTTTGATATTTGACGCAGGTACGTCAACTGTTTTATGTTTTGCATTATTGCTGTTTCTAATTCTAGTAAGCATATCTGCAATAGGATCTGTCATCATATAGTTTTCCTCCTTCGCTAAACTTACCAACTAGCTTTTTTCACGCCCGGGATTTGTCCCTTGTAAGCAAGTTCTCTAAAACATATTCTACAAATACCATACTTTTTAAGAACTGAGTGTGGTCTTCCACAAATTTTACATCTTGTGTATGCACGTGTAGAAAATTTCGGTTTTCTCTTTTGTTTAGCAATCATTGATTTCTTTGCCATTTTCTACCTCCCTTATCTGGCAAAAGGCATTCCCATTTTTTCAAGGAAAGCTTTGGCTTCTTCGTCAGTATTTGCTGTAGTTACTATTACAATGTCCATTCCTCTTATTGCATCTACTTTATCGTATTCAATTTCTGGGAATATTAATTGTTCTTTTAATCCTAAAGCGTAATTTCCTCTACCGTCAAATGCAGTAGGTTTTACTCCTCTAAAGTCTCTTACTCTAGGTAGAGCAACGTTCATTAGCTTATCTAGGAAGTCATACATTTTTTCGCCTCTTAGGGTTACTTTTGTACCTATAGCGTGTCCTTCACGAAGTTTGAAGTTTGCGATAGATTTTTTAGCTTTTGTTATTACTGGCTTTTGTCCTGTGATGATTGTTAAATCATTTACTGCTGATTCTAAAGCTTTTGGATTGTCTTTTGCTTCTCCAAGTCCAATGTTTACTATTACTTTTTCAAGTTTTGGTACTTGCATTACATTTGTGTATCCAAATTTATCCATAAGATAGCTTATTACTTCTTCTTGATATTTTTCCTTTAGTCTGGAAGTCATCCTCTACCTCCTTATTTAATGGTATTTCCGTCGGATTTTTTAAATCTAACTTTTTTACCGTCTTCTATTCTATATCCAAGTTTTGTTCCTTTTCCTGTCTTTGAATCAAAGTACATTACGTTAGATACGTGAATTGGTGCTTCCATTTCCACGATTCCGCCTGGATGTTGAGGTCCCTTTGGTTTTTGATGTTTCTTAACCATGTTTACCTTTTCAACTACTACTTTATCTTCTTTTGGAAAAGTCCTTAAAACTTTACCGGTACTTCCTTTGTATTTACCGGCTATTACTTTAACTGTGTCACCTTTTTTTATTCTCATAGTTTCCTCCTAATTAAAGTACTTCCGGTGCAAGAGAGATTATCTTCATAAAGTCTTTGTATCTTAATTCTCTCGTTACTGGTCCAAAGATACGAGTTCCTACTGGAGACTTGTCATCTTTTATTATTACTGCTGCATTGTCATCGAATTTTATATAGCTTCCATCAGGACGGCTAATTCCTTTAGATGTTCTTACGATAACTGCTTTTACAACACTGCCTTTTTTAACAACGCCACCAGGTGTTGCATTTTTAACTGAACAAACTACGATATCTCCAATATTGGCGATCCTTCTGTTTGTTCCTCCTAGTACTTTGATTACTAAAAGTTCTTTAGCACCGCTGTTGTCTGCAACACGCATTCTGCTTTCTTGTTGAATCATTAAAGAAATCCTCCTTCCTTATTTTGCTCTTTCTAGAATTTCCACTAGTCTCCATCTTTTATCTTTTGATAGTGGTCTAGTTTCCATTAGTTTTACTTTATCGCCTACTTGGCACTCATTGTTTTCGTCATGAGCTTTAAACTTAGCAGTCTTTTTAAATCTCTTTTTATAGATGGGATGTGCAACAAATGTTTCTATAGCAACAGTTATAGTTTTGTCCATTTTGTCACTTACAACTGTTCCGATTATTGTCTTTCTATGGTTTCTTTCCATGGATTATGCCTCCCTTCCTAAGTTTAGTTCTCTTTCTCTTAAGATAGTCTTGCATCTTGCAATGTCTGTCTTAACTAGCTTTATACTTGATGGATTATCAAGTTGACCTGTAGCGAGTCTAAATCTTAGATTAAATAGTTCGTTTTTTAATTCTTCTACTTTATTTACAAGTTGTTCACTTGAAAGGCTTCGAATCTCTTTAGTCTTCAATTGATTCACCATCCTTATCTTTCATAACAAATTTAGTTTTGATTGGTAGTTTCATTGCTGCAAGTCTCATTGCTTCTCTTGCAATTTCTTCTGATACTCCACTCATTTCAAATAATACTCTTCCTGGTTTAACTACTGATACCCAGTAAGATGGTGCACCTTTACCAGAACCCATTCTTGTTTCAGCTGGTTTTTCTGTTACTGGTTTGTCCGGGAAGATTTTGATCCAAATATTACCACCACGGCGGATATATCTTGTCATCGCACGTCTTGCTGCTTCTATTTGGTTTGCTGTTATCCATGCTGGATCTAAAGCTTGAAGTCCGTATTCACCATAGGTAAGTGTGTTACCTTTTTGTGCTTTACCCTTCATTCTGCCTCTGTGTACTCTACGGTATTTAACTCTTTTAGGCATTAACATATTGTGTTCCTCCCTTCTTACTAAGCTTCCTTGTTAGCGTTGTCTTTTCTACGGTTTTGGAAATTTCCTTTTCCTCTTCTATTTCTACCGTCACGATCGTTTTTTCTTTTTTTTCTATTATCTCTTTCGCGAGGTTGTCCATTTCTTGCTTGAGGAAGAACTTCTCCCTTGTATAGCCAAACTTTTACTCCTAGTTTTCCGTAGGTTGTATCTGCTTCTGCAAATCCATAGTCAATGTCTGCTCTTAGTGTTTGTAGAGGAATGGTTCCTTCTGAATATCCTTCAGTTCTTGCCATGTCTGCTCCTCCAAGTCTTCCTGATACTGCAGTTTTAATTCCTTTTGCTCCAGCTCTCATGGTTCTTTGGATTGCTTGTTTCATAGCACGTCTGAATGAAATTCTTCTTTCTAGTGCTTCTGCTATTGATTCAGCAACTAGTACTGCATCCATGTCTAGATTCTTAATTTCTTCAACATTTACTACTACGCTTTTACCAGTTAATTTTTCTAGTTCTGCTCTTAGTTCTTCTACTCCAACTCCTCCACGGCCTATTACCATTCCTGGTTTACCGGTAGAGATTGAAACTTTTACTCTATTTGCAGCTCTTTCGATTTCTACTTTTGCGATTCCTGCCGCATATAGTTTAGTCTTTATATACTCACGAATTTTGTTGTCTTCGATTAGAAGATCGCTAAAATCTTTTTTGTTAGCATACCATTTTGAATCCCAGTCTTTTATAATGCCAACGCGAAGACCGTGTGGGTTAACTTTTTGGCCCATTTTTACCTCCTTACTCTCTTTCTGCTACGACTACGCCGATATGACTTGATCTCTTTAAGATTGGGTAAGCCATACCTTTTGCTTTAGGACGAAATCTCTTCATAGTTGGTCCGTCATTTGCGTAAGCTTCTTTAACATAAAGATCGTCAGCATCTAAATTCAAATTATTTTCTGCATTGGCTACTGCTGAATTTAATACTTTTAAAAGCTCTTTTGCTCCACGTTTTGGTGTAAACATAAGTATAGCTTTTGCTTCTTCAACGCTTTTGCCACGAATTTCATCACATATATAGTGAACTTTTAGAGGTGAAATTCTTATATATTTTGCAATTGCTCTTGCTTCCATTTAAAAACCTCCTTATTTTCCACCAATGGTCTTTTCGGTTTTTCCAGCATGACCCTTGTAAGTTCTAGTAGGTACAAATTCACCTAATTTGTGTCCTACCATATCTTCTGTTATATATATTGGAACATGTTTTCTTCCGTCGTGAACTGCTATAGTGTGTGCTACCATTTCTGGGAAAATTGTTGAACGACGTGACCATGTTTTAATTACTTGTTTTTCATTCTTTTCGTTAAGTGCATCTACTTTCTTTAGAAGATGCTCATCAGCGAAAGGTCCTTTTTTAAGTGATCTACTCATTTTTCCCCTCCTACTTAGTTCTTCTTCTTATAATAAATTGGTTAGATTTCTTGTTTTTCTTTCTAGTCTTAAGTCCAAGAGTCTTCTTACCCCATGGAGACATTGGAGATGGACGACCTATTGGAGCACGTCCTTCACCACCACCGTGAGGGTGATCTACTGGGTTCATCGCTGAACCTCTTACGTGAGGTCTTCTTCCAAGATATCTGCTCTTACCTGCTTTACCTAGAGTTATAAGTTCGTGAGAAATGTTACTTACTTGACCAATTGTCGCTTTACAATTGATTGGCACCATTCTCATTTCTGTAGAAGGTAATCTTAGAGTTGCATACTTTCCTTCTTTTGCCATAAGTTGAACTTCAGCTCCTGCAGATCTTGCAAGTTGTCCACCTTTTCCAGGTAGTAATTCAACGTTATGAACAGTTGTACCAACTGGGATATTCTTAAGTTCTAGAGCGTTACCGACTTTGATGTCAGCGTGTTCTCCAGATTCAACAACATCTCCAACCTTTAGCCCGTTAGGTGCTAAGATGTATCTCTTTTCACCATCTGCATATGCAACTAGTGCGATGTATGCAGTTCTGTATGGATCGTATTCTATAGTTTGTACTTTAGCTGGTATATTATCTTTATTTCTTTTGAAATCGATGATTCTGTATTTTCTCTTAACTCCGCCGCCTCTGTGTCTAGAAGTGATTCTTCCGTGAGCGTTTCTTCCGGCAGTAGTATTAAGATTTACAGTAAGTGACTTTTCAGGAATGCTCCTTGTAACTTCTTCAAATGTAGCTACTGTCATTTGACGTCTAGAAGGAGTTGTGGGTTTATATCCTCTAATTGCCATTACTTAATCCCCCTTTATTAGTTCAAACCTTCAAAGAATTCAATCGGTTTAGATGAATCTTTAAGGGTTATAATTGCTTTCTTCCAAGAAGCTCTGTATCCGCTAGTAGCTCCTTGTCTTTTTAATTTACCTCTAACATGCATAGTATTTACTCTTTCAATTTCTACGCCGAAGATGCTTTCTATAGCGCTTTTGATTTCAGGCTTAGTAGCATTCTTTCTAACTTTGAAAGTGTACTTATTATGTTCCATGTCAGCCATTGATTTTTCAGTTATTATTGGTTCTATAATAATATCAAACTTACTCATTATTTAAACACCTCACTAACTGTTCCTAGAGCAGCCTTAGAAATAACAAGATTTTCATATCTTAAAATATCATAAACATTTATAAGTCTTGCTTCTGAAGCTTTAACTCCAGCGATATTTCTAGCTGATAGATTAACATTTTTATCATGTTCTGCAGTAACAACGTAAGCACTCTTCTTAACGCCAACAGCATTTAAGAAATTCTTGAAGTCCTTAGTCTTAATGTTATCCATCTTAATGTCGTCAATTACGATAATTTCGTTTAAGTTTACTTTAGAAGTAAGCACAGACTTAAGAGCAAGTCTTCTAACCTTCTTAGGAGTAGTGTATGAGTAGTCACGAGGTTTTTTCGCAAATACGATACCGCCTTTTCTCCATTGTGGTGAACGGATACTGCCTTGACGAGCACGTCCTGTACCCTTTTGTCTCCAAGGTTTTCTACCTCCACCCCTTACTTCTGCACGAGTTTTGCAAGCGTGAGTACCTTGTCTCTTGTTTGCAAGTTGGTTTTTAACAACTAGGTAAACTGCGTGTCTATTAATTCTATTTTCAGTATCGAAGTTTCCTTCTTCAACTAACTTTTCGATTTCTTCTTCAGTTAGCTCTTCTTTTAAACCAAAGATGTTTTCATCTAGTTCAATTTCTGAAACCTCAGCTCCAGTCATATCGAATACTTTAACTTTTGTCATGAAAACCCTCCTTACTTACCTTGTTTAACTGTTTCTTTAACAGTGACTTTTCCACGTTTAGGTCCTGGAATAGATCCTTTAACGAAGATTAAGTTTCTTTCTTCGTCAACTCTTACAACTAGTAGGTTTTGAACAGTAACTCTTTCGTTACCAGTCTTTCCAGCCATTCTGTGGTTCTTCCAAACTTTTCCAGGATAAGTTGCAGCTCCCATACCACCAGGCATTCTGTGGAACTTAGAACCGTGAGTTTCACGGCCACGTCCGAAACCGTGACGAGTTACAACCCCTTGAGTTCCCTTACCTTTAGAAGTTCCTACAACATCTACGAAATCTCCTTCAGAAAAAACAGTTACGTTTAATTCTTTTCCAATTTCATAGCTATCTAAATCATCAGTTTTAAATTCGTTAAGATATTTCTTAGGCTCAACATTAGCCTTTTCGAAATGTCCTTTAGTTGGTTTGTTTACCCTGTTTAGCTTAACATCGCCAGAAGCAACTTGAACTGCATTGTAACCATCAGTTTCAACGGTCTTCTTTTGAACAACGACATTAGGCATAGCTTGAATAACTGTTACAGGAGTAACTGTACCATTTTCGTCAAAAAGTTGAGTCATGCCGACTTTTTTACCAATTAGAAATTTCAAATTTCTACACCTCCTAAATTTTACAGCGGATTACATCGTAATCTTATAAAGAACAATTATTAAAGCTTAATTTCTATATCAACGCCTGCAGGAAGATTTAACTTCATAAGAGCGTCAACGGTCTTTTGGTTTGGACCAATAATATCGATAAGTCTTTTATGAGTCCTTTGCTCAAATTGTTCTCTAGAATCTTTGTACTTATGAACAGCTCTAAGAATAGTTACAACTTCCTTTTCAGTAGGAAGAGGAATAGGTCCTGAAACCTTAGCTCCAGTAGCCTTAGCTGCTTCTACAATTCTCTTAGCTGAATTATCAAGTAATTCGTGATCATAAGCCTTAAGCCTGATTCTAATCTTTTGTTTGTTTGACATTTTTACCTCCTCTTTGCGAAGGGGGTTATGGATAAACGCGTCCTGGTGTATCCAGTGCGTAGGAAAATAACCCAGCCCGATTCTTCGGACTTCTCCGTCATAATTACCCCAAGGTCCTTTTCCCGAAAATCTTAGGCAACCTATGACATCATCGCAATTTTTTTCATTAAACAAATACTTAAATATTATACAATAAAACGGCTGAAATTTCAAGTAAGCAATGATTTTAAAACCAAGATACTTAGAAATTTTTCCGCATAAAAAAGCCTAGGAACACCTAAGCTTTAGTTATAATAACATATGGCAGGCAAAAAGTAAAATAATTAAGATGAAATTTTTGTGAAAAGTTGAAATGTCCTGGAACGATTTCGTTAAATGAGCTTACAACTCCTATTAACGGCTTTCTTCCGATATCTTTTTCTAATTTTCCTGTTGCATAAAGTAGTGACCTTGCTTCAATTCTTTCCGGTCCTTGATATACCTTTTGACTGTTCATTTGTTTTTTCATCTTTGCTTATTAATTCTTGAAATTCATCATAGATTTTTCTTTCGTAACTATCCATGTAGGTAAGTGCCTTTTTCTCTAACTCTTCTGGGATGCCGTAGTATGGTTCTGCTATGGAGCCTACTATCGCCGCCAATGTGTCCGAGTCGCCTCCTATTGAGATGGCTGTCCTTATTGCGTCTTCGAAGTCTTTCGATTCTAGGAAGATATATAGAGCTTGTGGAACTGTGCCTTGACACGTTTCGTTGAAGCCGTAGTTTCTTACCAAGTCTTCGTAGTTAAAGTCCAGGTTATAATATTTTTCCATTTCAGCTTTTATTTCTTCCTTGCTACATTTATTTCTTGCCATAAATATTGCAACTGCTGTAGCTTCCGCTCCCTTTATACCTTCTTCGTGGTTGTGGGATACTTTTGTCACTTCCTTTGAAAGAAATTTGACTTCTTCTAAATTATTAGCTACATATGCCACAGGGCTCACCCTCATGGCAGATCCATTTCCAAATGAATTATATGGAATCGGTTTTTCCAGCCAGTATCTAAACCTGGTTCCGTAGCTCATGTATGGATATTTATTTCCGATTTCAACCATTCTTAGGATTGCATTTGCTTCTAGTTCTGTCTTAGGATTTATTTCTTCACTGCCAAATTTATCTCTTATAAATTTTAATTTTTCTTCAGAAATTTCTCTAGATAGATTTTTAAATCCACTTTCATTTCCAGTTTCCAATGTATCCATTAGAGCCTTTGCAACTGCCAAGGTCATAACGGAATCGTCGGTTAGTTCCATATTGTCTTGGAAAAATTCAAAGTTCTTGGTATTTATATTGTTAAATTCGTAGATTGAACCTACTGTATCGCCTATGATTGCTCCTAACATTTCTCCTCCAATCTCATGACTTCTAAGAGTTCGTCTATGCTATCAATTCTATAGCTCGCATCTTTTCCTTCTTCCGGTTTGCCGTATCCGTAGTTGCAAAAGATAGTAGTCATATTGTTTTTCTGTCCGCCTACCATGTCGAAAAATCTGTCTCCAACTATGTAGTATGGCGCAGGATACTTGTGCTTCACCGATTTTAAAATTTCTTCCTTTGGAAGTTCATTGTACATCTGCGAAGTCAAAAATCCGTCGAAAAATCTGTCCAATTTATAGTTTTCTTTTACCTTTTCATAGTAGGCGTTTCTTGCGTTGGAAATATATACTAATGTGTATCCACGCTCTTTAAGTTCCAGAAGAGTTTCTTCTGTCCTTGGATAGAGTCTGCCAAGACCTTTGTCCAGATTGGAATTCATCTCTCTACCTACGATACTTGAAACGAGGTGAATGGTCTCCTTGTCGTTTCCGCCCATGACCATCTTCCACATATCGTCTGCGTTGTATCCAAGATATGTGTGGTAGAGATTTTCTTCCAATCCTTGGTAAGGTATTTTGTGTTCATCTAAGTATGCCTTCGCCTTATCCAGCGCAGGTCCGTAGATATACATGGTTTCGTGAATGGTTCCGTCGAAATCAAAAAATATAGTTCCTTTTTTCATTTATCTCCTTATCCTAAATCTAAAAAATTAAGTTGTCTTAGCGCTTCAAACAAGATTATATTCGCTGAGTTGGCAAGGTTTAAACTCCTACCAAAATCTTTGAGCATCGGAATCTTTATCGCCATATCGTAATTTCCAAAGATCATATCCTCTGGCAATCCTCTCGTCTCTGGTCCAAACATTATGAAGTCTTCGTCTTGGAATTCTACTTCTGTGTAGAGTTTCTTCGCCTTGGTCGTCGCCATGAAAAATCTACCTTCTGGATACTTCGCATAAAGCTCTTCTACATTTTTGTAAATATTTATATCAACTAAATCCCAATAGTCGAGACCTGCTCTCTTTAAATGTTTGTCGTCTATTTCAAATCCAAATGGCTCTATAAGATGGAGCCTAGTGTGGGTTAGTCCACATGATCTCGCTATTGCTCCTGTATTCCAGTGGATTTCTGGTTCGTATAGTACAATGTTTAGTGACATTTTTCCTCCAATATTTCAATTGCGCATTTCACTCCGTCGATGGCGGAACTTATAATTCCTCCTGCATATCCTGCTCCTTCTCCGATTGGATATACATTTTTTATGGAGGATTGCATGTTCTCGTCTCTTACCATTCTAACTGGAGATGAAGTCCTAGTTTCGCATCCCGTTAGTATTGCTCCATCTAGGAATCCTTCCATCTTACTATCCATTTCAATAAGTCCTTCACGAAGGGCTTCTGATATTTCTTTTGGATATATTTTCCAAAGATTTTCTATTTTAAATCCAGGTTTGTAACTTGGTTTTACTTTTTCAAACTCTGTCGTTTCTCTCTTCTCGACAAAATCTCTTGCAAGCATGACTGGTGCATGGTATTGCCCTCCACCAAGGTCATAAGTCTTCTTTTCAATCTCTCTTTGAAAATACATGCCGTCAAGATTTCCAGCTCCATAGTCTTTTTCGTCCACAGTTACAACCACTGCAGAGTTTCCATTCTCAAGATCTCTCGCATGGTAGCTCATTCCATTTACCACCACAGTATTTTCTTCGCTCATTCCCGGAACCACCACTCCACCAGGACACATGCAGAATGTGTAGATGGACCTCTCACCAGATTTTGCTCTAAGTGTGTAGGACGCTCTCGGTAGATCTTTGTAATGCTCTTTGTACTGGGTTTTATCTATATATTCTTGGAGATGTTCGATTCTAAATCCCACCGCAAATGGTTTCGACTTCATCTCGATCTCTCCATTTAAATATTCGAAAGTATCTCTTGCAGAATTTCCAAGGGCAAGGACGATGTAGTCGCTTAGGTAACTATCCTTCGAAGTCTTAATTCCCGCTACTTTTCTTTCGCCGCTAGAATTTTCATCGTAGATAAATTCTTCAAACTTTTCGTTGTAGAAAAACTTAACCCCGATGGACTCCATGTACTTTCTCATATTTATTATTACTTGTCTTAGGACATCCGTGCCTGCGTGGGGCATCTTCTCGTAGAGAATATCTTCTGGCGCGCCGTGTTTAACCAGCACGTCGAAGACATAGTGACTTCTCTTGTCCTTGGAGCGGGAAGTTAATTTGCCGTCGGAAAATGTGCCTGCTCCTCCTTCACCAAATTGGATATTGGAATCGACATTTAAAATTCCATCTTCCATTAGTCTTTCCACTTCTTCTGATCTAACTTCAATGGAACTTCCTCTTTCAATTACATTTACCTTCGCTCCGTGTTCAGCAAGGAAGTACGCTGAGAAAAATCCTGCAGGACCTGCTCCCACCACTGTGACAGTCTTACCATTTCCATCGGACGATGTCTCGAAATTTTCTTCTTCAAAATCTTCCCAGTCAAGACCCTTTAGTTTGATTCTATCTCCCTCTACAAGGACTTGGTAGTTGTGGTAGACTTCACGTCTCGCATCTATTGAATGTTTATATATTTTGTAGGTGAAATTTTTGGATTTTAGTTTCTTTTCCAGTACTTCTCCTAAATCTTCACCAATATTTACTTTTATATTTCTTATTAAAATCATATTGAAACCATCTTCATCGTCTCGTAAAGTTTTCTGTTAAATTTATTCTTCTTCCTTAGAGCTGTGCCAATCGGCTCAGAAAAGATTCTGCCCCCTCTAATTCCTATAGCCGCAGATTTATTTTCTAGTAGACTCTCAACAGCGACAACTCCCATGGATGTAGCCATGATTCTATCTGCAGGACCAGGGCTTCCTCCCCTTTGAATATATCCGAGGATTGTGACTCTAGTTTCGATTTCTGTCAGCTTTTGAAGTTCACTCGCAACTTCGTGAGCTTCTCCCGCGCCTTCTGCAACGAGAATGATATGGTGTCTCTTGCCGCGATTCTTTCCTTCAAGCATCTTCTTAGCAATTTCATCCATGTCCGTTTCCATCTCTGGTACGATTATTGATTCCGCTCCGCCTGAGATGCCCGCATAGAGAGCTATATCTCCACAGCTTCTTCCCATGACTTCAACCACATTTGCCCTGCCATGAGCTTCTGTGGTATCCCTTATCTTTGAAATTGCATCTGTAACCGTTTCAACTGCCGTATAAAATCCGATAGTCGATTCCGTGTAACCCATATCGTTGTCGATGGTGCAAGGTATGACCGCAGTCCTTATTCCTTTTTTCTCAAGAGCCAAGGCTCCCTTTGCACTTCCATCTCCACCTAGAACTACAACCTTATCTATATTATAAATTTTTAATTTACTCACTGCGCTCTCTTGACCTTCTTCCGTTTCAAATCTCTTGGAGCGAGAAGTCCCTAGTATAGTTCCGCCCTTTTGAATGATATCCGCAACGGAAGACAGATTTAGTTTCTCAATCTTTCCTTCAATTAAGCCTTCGAAACCACCATAGATCCCGTAGACTTCCATCCCTTTGTAAATAGAAGTCCTCACCACAGCACGGATGGCGGCATTCATTCCAGGCGCATCTCCACCAGAGGTCATAACTGCTATATTCATAACACACCTACTTTATTATAAACTTATTCGGATCGTTGTCGATTAAAGGTAGCACTTCGTACTTCAACTCCTCAACCTTGTCCAAATCTATATACAAATCTTTTATTATCTTAAACGGGGTCTTCTTATTTTCATCATAGATGATGATTGGATTATTTCCCCTATACCTTCTAAATATGCCTGTGAGGGCACGATTTATTCCTTCGTCAAAACTTTTAACTGCGATGTAGAGAGTTCTATTGTCCGATTCTTTTAGAGCCTCGATGATATTTACCAAGATCTTTGGTTCTTCAACATCAGATGCACTGACAGTTCCCATCACCGTTATGACCTCTTCCTCTTCCACTAGATGTCCGTAGTTTTGAAATACATTTGGAAAGACGATGAGCTCAATGGTGCCGAAGAAATCTTCCAATGTGGCAAAACACATCATCTTGTTGTTCTTTGTAATGAGATTTCTCTTTTGCTTTATGATTCCAGAAATCTTTACATTCTGTCCGTTTACAGGATTTTCAAAAATCTTTGACGTGTTGGTGCTGCTGTTGTTTTCGATGGCATTTCTATATGGATTTAATGGATGTCCACTTGCATAGATGCCGAGCATTTCGTATTCCATGTTGAGCTTTGTCTTTTCATCGAAATCTTTTAAATTAGGCAGATTATCTTCATCAGTCTTTTCATTAAACATGGAGAACTGTCCCCTTACATTGTTTTTGATTCCAGATTGAACAGATTCCAAAATTCTCTCATAAACCGCCAGGTACTTCGCACGATTTCCCGGTAGGAAGTCGAATGCTCCAGCCTTTATCAAAGATTCCAAGGCTCTCTTATTTATTGCAGATGAATTTACTTCCACAACTCTTCTTATAAAGTCAGTCATGGAGGTGAACTTCTTTTCCTTTCTAGCTTCTACGATTGCATCGATGAAGTTGTCTCCTACATTTTTAATCGCTCTTAAGCCGAATCTCACCGCATCTTCTTCAACAGTAAATTTATTTCTAGATTCATTCACTGAAGGCGGAAGAAGTTTTATATTTATCCTCTTTAGCTCTTCAGCATAGAGTGCAACTTGTTTCGGAGAGCTCATAAAGGAACTGATTTGGGAAGCCATAAATTCCTTTGGATAGTACCTCTTTAAAAACGCGGTTCTATATGCAACCACAGAATATGCAACTGAGTGGGATTTATTGAAGGCATAGTTTGCAAAATCTATCATCAAATCGTAGATTTCGTTGGCGCTCTTCTCGTCCACGCCATTTGCCAGTGCTCCCTTTATAAGCACGTTGCCCTCTTCATCTTTAAGTCCATAGATGAAATTATTTCTCTCCTCTTCCATTACGGACATCTTCTTTTTACTCATGGCACGTCTTACAAGGTCTGCACGACCTAGACTGTATCCACCAATTTGTTGCACAATCTGCATAACCTGTTCTTGGTAGACGATACATCCGTAGGTTACGTTTAGTATCGGTTCTAATGACGGATGGATGTAGGAAATTTTTGCCGGATCGTGTTTTGATTCTATAAATCTAGGGATTTGAGACATAGGTCCTGGTCTAAATAATGCGTTCGCCGCCACCAAGTCTTCGAAGGCATCCGCCTTTAGTTCTTTAAGAAACGCCCTCATTCCAGAAGATTCAAATTGAAATATCCCCAGCGTGTTCGCATATTTAAAGAGATCTATAACCTCTTTATCGTCAAAACTTTGGTCTTTAAAATCTATTTCTATTCCATAATTTTCCTTGACCATGTTCACTGCATCACGGATAACGGTTAGTGTTCTAAGTCCCAAAAAGTCCATCTTAAGTAGACCTAGCTCTTCTAGCTCCGTCATGTTGAACTGAGTTAAGAGCTGCTCGTCTGTCCTTGCAAGAGGCACGTAGTCAGTTACATCTCTATTTGAAATTACCACCCCTGCAGCGTGGGTGGACATATGTCTTGGAAGTCCTTCAACTTTAAGAGCCGTATCTATTATAGCCTTGACCTCTTGGTCATCTCTCATTGCGTTTCGAAGTTCCTCAGACATTTCAATAGCTTTATTTATGGTTATATTTAATTCTTGCGGAATCATCTTGGCAACTTGGTCCACCTTTGAATAGGAAATATCCATTACACGGCCTACGTCTCTTATGGCTCCCCTCGCCGCCATGGTTCCAAATGTGGCTATCTGTGCCACGTGATCCTTGCCGTACTTTCTATTTACATATTCAATTACTTCTTCGCGTCTTTCGTAGCAGAAGTCGATATCTATATCCGGCATAGAGACTCTCTCTGGATTTAAAAATCTTTCGAAAAGCAGGTCGAATCTAAGTGGATCTACGTCTATGATCCCAAGTCCATAGGAAATTATGGAACCAGCAGCAGAACCTCTACCAGGACCGACCATAATATTATTTTCTTTTGCGTAATTTATAAAATCCCAAACGATTAAGAAGTAGTCAGTATAACCCATGGAGATGATGGTGTTAAGTTCAAAATTAAACCTCTCCATAATATTTTCGTCTAGGTTTTCGTACTTTTCTCTAAGTCCTTTTAGTGCGAGTTCTCTTAGATATTCATCGTTGGTGTATCCCTCTGGCACGTCGAACTTAGGCAGATGGTAGTTGTGAAACTCTATGGTCACATTGCATCTTTTAGCGATTTCGTAAGTATTTTCTATAGCATCTACAAAATCTGGCAGAGCTTCCTTCATTTCATCTTCGCTCTTCAAGTAGAATTCATCAGAAGGAAACTTCATCCTCTTCTCATCTGACAAAATCGTGCCCGTTTGGATGCACAGAAGCACATCGTGGGCTTTGGCATCAGACTTTTCTAAATAGTGAATGTCGTTTGTCGCAACAAGAGGTATCCCAAGCTCTCTATTTAAATTTCTAAGATGAATATTTGCTTCAAGTTGCTCTCTTATTCCGTGGTTTTGAACCTCTAAAAAGAAATTCCCTTCACCAAAAATATCTAAGTATTCAAGGGCAGCTTCTCTCGCAGCTTCAAAGTCCCTGTCCAGAATCTTTCTTTGTACTTCCCCTTGGAGGCACGCAGAAAGGGCGATGATTCCCTCGCTATACTCTCTCAAAACTTTCTTGTCCACACGAGGTTTGTAGTAGAATCCATCCACCCAACCTTTGGAGACGATCTTCATAAGATTTTCGTAGCCCTTATTATTTTCCGCAAGGAGAATTAGGTGATACCTCTTGGAAGTCCTGTCCTTCACATTTAAATCCGTAGACGAAACATAGACCTCGCATCCCATGATAGGTTTTACCCCTTCATCCTTGCAAGCTTTATAAAATTGTATCGCCCCGAACATGTTTCCGTGGTCAGTGATGGCAATAGAATCCATACCAAGTTCTTTTACCTTCTTCGGCAATTCTTTGATTCTAGTAGAACCATCTAGCAAACTATATTCAGTGTGCACGTGTAAATGTGTAAACATAAACTCCCTCTTACTCTATATCTTTTATCTTTCTTCTATTATATAAAAACAAGTGTATAAAGACAAAGTTTTATTAAACCTTCTTTATAAAAATATATCGTCGCAAAATTTAAACCTCGCTAAAAAAACAAAAGAGCTTATAAAAAGCTCTTAAGAAATTATAAATTTATTTTCTATTAAATTTGCAAGACTATTTAGTGCCTCTTCTTCATCTAATCCTTCCACATTGATTGTGATCTCTTCACCTTCAAATGCTCCAAGCGACATGATCCCTATGATGCTCTTGCCGTTGACCTCTTCTCCATCTAAAGAAAGTGTAATCTCAGATTGAAATCTATTTGCAGTCCTCACAAAAAGTGCAGCAGCTCTAGCGTGAAGTCCCTCTTCATTTGTTAGTACCAAATTCTTAGTCACCATCATATCCCCTCCTTAAATCATCAGCTATATTTCGTATCTTTTTCATCCTATGGTTGACACCGCTCTTCCCAACCTTTGGATTTAGAAGCTCACCTAAATCTTTTAAAGAAGCATTTCTATTTATAAGCCTTAGTTTAGCAAGCTCATAAAGAGAATCTGGAAGAGACTCTAGGCCAATCATAGAGTCAATATACATAATGTCATTTACCTGTTCAATAGATGAATTTACTATTTTTTCTAAATTTGCAGTTTCACAATTTACCATTCTATTTACATTGTTTCTGGTTTCCTTCATAGCCCGCACATTTTCAAATTCCAACACACTTCTATTGGCACCGATGACCGTCAGAGTATCCGAGATCATCTCCGCTCCTTTTATGTAAAAGATAAATTTGTCAGATCTCTCAATAATATTGCCTGAAATTTGGTATTCATTAAGAATATTTTTTAAAATATCCGCAGCGTCCATATTAGAAAACACCACTTCAAAATGGTAACCTCTCCTCGGATTAGTAACCGAGCCCGCCCCAAGAAAACAACCTCTCACAAAAGCCTGCTTCGATTTTGAATCCGAAAGGTCTGGAGAAATTTCGTTATAAATTGAGAAATCCTCCTTGCCATAACAGAAATTCAAAAGCTTTCTAATGGCAGCATCATCATTTAAACTAATCGTGTAAATGTTTCTTTTAAGTTTAACATTCTTCCTTGCACTGGCACTTACATCTTCCGAGTAAAAACTCTTCAAATGGGTAAAAATTCTCCTCGCCACCGGTGCATTTTCGGTGCTCAAACTGACTACGAGTCTTCCTTGTACAATGGAGATGGAGCCACATGTACTTATCAGTCCACAAAGCTCAGCATCGACGAGGTAACTATCTCTTATGCTTACCTTTGCAGCTTCATTTTTAACACTCATTGAAAAACTCATATAACACCTCAATATAAACTACTATCATTATACAGAAGAAAGAGAGAAATTAAAAGTGTTTTTAACAATTTAATAATTATTTTGAAAAGGTTTTCTATTGAGGAAAGTTTAATCTCAAAAAAATCTTATGTGTTTATCCAATATTTTTTATTTAAAATATGATCCAAATCACATTTTTAAAAATTTATGACAATGTTTTCAACTTAGTAAAGATGCTAAACTATTCTTTTTAATTATTTACTTTTCTAGTATAATACCATTGGAGGAATTTAAATGAATATAAATAGAAATGATTTAATAAATATTTTAAAGGAAGAAGATATCAACGAAAAACTTCTTAAAGAAACAGACGATTTTAGAAAATTCTATAAGCTAGAAGATTCTGTTATGGATCGTGTGGCTAGTCCGAGATTTATCTACTACGGCAGTGACGTTTGGAACAAGGCAATAACTGCAATTCTCTCAGGCTTTCACATTCTCCTATCCGGTCCGAAAGCCACTGGCAAAAACGTACTATCTGAAAATTTAAGTCTGCTTTTCAACAGACCTATGTGGACCGTGTCTTTAAACGTAAACACAGATGCAGAAAGTTTAATCGGCTCCGATACTTTTAAATCTGGTGAGGTTACTCTTAAGAAGGGTCCTGTTTACGAATGTGCTGAGTTCGGTGGTTTTGGAATCTTAGATGAAATAAATATGGCGAAGAATGAAACTCTTTCCGTTATCCACTCTGCTCTAGATTATAGAAGAATCATCGATGTACCAGGATACAACCGTTTGAAGCTCCACGAAGCTACAAGATTTATAGCAACCATGAACCACGGCTACATCGGAACTAGAGATCTAAATGAAGCATTGGTTTCAAGATTTTTAGTTATTAATATGCCGACTATCGAAAAGAAATATTTAAAGAAGATTCTAAAGATTGAAGGCAGACTTAAGGATGAATATGTAGAATTATTCTCACAATTCTTCGAAGATTTGCAAGAAAAATCTCTAAATTCAGAAATCAGTTCCAAATCAATCGACCTAAGAGGACTTATTTCCGCATTGGAACTTATGAAGCGTGGACTTAGCATAAAGAATTCTCTAGAAATGGGTCTTATGGATAAATCCTTTGACTCCTACGAAAAAGAAATCGTAATGGATGTTTATCGCACATTGTTTAGTAGTACTATAAATCCTGGTGATATCTTTGTTAGATAAGATAAGAAGACAGAACCTTGTATGGACCGTGTCGGAGGACTATCTCGCAGAAGGTTTTGAAATCTTCGAGAGAAATAATTTCTACGAGGTTTCCCTCATCGCCTACGCTTATAAAGTCTATGATTTTAAAGATTTTATAAATTTTGCAAAGGAAAATATTTTACATCTCACCAATAGATTTGACATCATGACCATCGCCTTTCTAATTCTAGAAGAGAATTTAAAAGAGGATCTCCTCACGAAAAGACCAGGACTTAAGTCATTTAGAGACGATTTTAAATCTGCTTCTATTCGTAAAAATCCAAAGAGTTTCGCAGATGAAATTTTAAAATGGTACTACGAAACAGAATACGGCTCCTATCCAAGGACTCATGAAAATATTGTTGAGATCTTAAAGAAGATTCGAGGTGTGAAAATTAAAAATATTATGGATTTAATAG